>NZ_JAVJRX010000086.1:0-5737 GCF_040219735.1 Coleofasciculus sp. G1-WW12-02
CCTCTGGAGTTATCTAAATTAGGCTCAATACTTGGTAGTTTTCTACGGGTGTTTGGTTTAAGTATTGCCGCAAGGATAGATAATTGTAAGGTGTGTCGCGGAACTAAGAATCCCCGCACTTATAGGGCGGGGAGTGTCAAACATAACACTACTTATAGGGGTGGATTTTACCCTGATTATCTAGTGGGGAAACCCACAGTTATCCGCCCTGATCATAATTTTTTGTAAATTTTGATAAAACTTAACCAAAGCGCGATCGCACTTCCACGCACGCTTATCGGTATCTATTGCCTATTGCCAGTTTTAACCACAACTTGGCTGATAATCCGCACAATTTTTAGCCAAACCAGAGAGAGGAACAGAGTGGTACTAGCATAGGCGAAGAATAACCAGGGAAAAAAATAACCTTGATTCGCATTGTTGAAGCCATACCAATACATCCGATCTAAAATATTTGAACCAAATAATGTAATATACAACCACGGTATCCACCGACTCAATGATGTACCTAAATGGGCTAGCTTAGCCTCCTGCACTTTAAGTCGCTGGGCTAATGTGTTCAACGTATTCCAGATTCCCCAGAAGCTATAAAATGGAATCACAAAGCGAGCAACAGCCCCCCAAGGCGTGATTGGATAGTCCGGTAGGTGGGTTCTCAGATACCCATGAACGCGATGCAGCCAAACCAAACTTAGGAGAAAGACAAGGGTGTAAGTGCAATCACTGATTAATTCTAGAGGGTTCCAGAACGAGTCAATAAAAATCACCATGCGGTGAATTAAATAGATGAGGATTCCCGTCGTATCGGCTACATCCAATAGGTCATAAATATAGTAAGAGGTTGACCAAACAGCAGCGTAAATCACAAAGAGGCTATTGAAACTAATTTCTAACCCCAGGAAGGCGATTAAAACACGACTTATCTGTTTGAGAACACGGACTTTTTTCCGTTGCGCTTTTGAGTTGGGGCTAGCTTGGTTGAGAGAATTGGCGATTCCACGGTTTTGATAAATCTCAGCCGTAACGAATGGCGTATCGGATAGGTTCAAGTTTTGGGTTTCTAGTTCTCCATCAACTTGATTTTGATCGATTTTTTCCTCGGTGCGTTCTATTTCCTGATCAAGTTGTCTTTGGCGAATCAGTAAAATTGAGCTAGATTCCTCAAGGGGAGAATGATTGAGAACAGGTTGAGGTTGCTCACCTAAGTCCAATTCCTGACTCCATGCGGGAAAATCGAGATGGGTTTGTTTACCATAAATTTTGACCGTTTTGATTGATTTAGCCGCCAGTTTGGTCATACCCTGATAAATAAACTGCACCATCACCTCTTGGTTGGGTACAGTATTACCTTCCAGCATCAGGCGCAAGCAGTCCCCTTTCACCTTGGTTTTAGCCGTAACGCCTTGTACCTGAAGATGACGATTGATCAGGGCTGCGATCGCGTGGCTATCCCCCTGCTTTGCCCGTTGTATAATCGGTGGTATCCTAGTCATGCCATTATCCTTAACAGGTCAGTCAATCCATAGCTTAATTATCTATAGCTCTGAGAAGATTTTGGCAAAACGCGATCGCGCAGGTGGAATACAACCCCCACTCCTAATTTCTGTAGCGTTGATGACGAAATTCAATCACATTTTTTTTGAGCGTAACCTCATAGCCGTCAAAAAAGTCTTGTCCGAGCAATCCAATCGTTTGAGCTGGAGGCGCAACGGATACCATCACATCTGTTGTCACCCGATTACTGATTTTATGAGATTCAACTAAAGATCAAATAACTAATGAGCTTCAGTCTTCGCGTTCTAATCTTCTATAGTTCTGAGGCAAAAATTGCTATGCACAACTTGAGCGGAATTGACTGATTTTTTATTTTGAGCAAACAAACTTAAGTGAGGCTTCTTCGGGAGAACCTGAATCGGGTACACCGCCTCTGCCATCTTCTCCGTAGTTATAATCTTCAACGGTTTGTCCGTTGGCATCTAGCAACCGCTCAAAGCGCACTTGATAAATCTGATTCTGGCAATCCACCGCGATATAATATGTAGTGCTGTATACCTGTTTGCCAGGTACGATATTAGTTGTGGGTTCTCCGTAGATAACATTTGCCCAGAAGTAGCGTAAGCGCCCTCTGCCTTCAATCGTGGAGACATCAACGTGGTAGGCGTTATTGTCTGCATCGGTTTTGACTCTCACCCACTGCTGCGCGATCGCGACGGGTGAGATGAGGATGGCGCTGCTTAGAGAAAGGAGGGTGAGTACTCCTTGGAGAGAACGGCGGTTGAGTTGAATTAAGGGATTTGTCATATCCATAGCCGCTTAAGGGTTTTGAACTATTATGCTTTTATTCATATTGATAAAACGAGTTTAACCTGAACAAAACTGCTGGCGAGTCATCTGAAGAAAGTCAGTCAAAGCCATTGACGGATTTTCCACACTGTACGCCTGTTGCAACACATCCGCCCACATCTGACGAGTGGCAAAATACTGGGCTTTAGCGTAAGCTATCTCCTCGGTTGATGCTCTATCGTCTTGCAATTGTGCCTCTATAGTCATCAAATCAGAAGAGATGCGATCGCGTGTTGGTTGATCCACCATCTGAAAGGCTAGCCGGTAAAGGGGAACAGAGTCCTGATTAAATAATACCCAAAAATAACGCTCTCCCGGTTGCAGCGCTTCCCCATCATACAAAAGCATATCCTCTGATGGACTCACTTGTTTACTCCACACCACATCTTGGGTAACATGCTGCCACAGTTCAAGTTTGCCAATCTCTTCTCCCTCTTTAAGTCGCCACATAAATAATGGGCGATTACTCCAAACTAAGGGAATAGCTAAAGGATTGTAGGCTGGAGAAATTGGACAAACGGAACCACGACTTCCTCCCGTTCTTCCCCGCGCTGGGGGTTCAGTGTTATTGTTGGATGATGAGTTGGTTTGATATAAATCTAACCACGGTAAGGGTTGACGTTGAGCCAGGGTTATCCTTGGTATGAATAGCTGATATCCAACGAGCCAAGTGATTAAAGTTATTGACAATAAACCTAAGGGTAAAATCTTTTTGTCATTTGTCATTTGTTATTTGTTATTTGTTATTTGTCATTCGGACGGGGCGGGTTTAATGACATCAGGGGGGCAAACAATGATAATAGTTAAACCCGCCCCTACAAACTCACATTAGCCAAGTCTCCAATTCTGTCAATTTGAATGGAGCCATTCCCAATTCTGTTGCAGCTTTGTTGGCACCGTTGGCGCAGGATTAAGTAATTATTGAAGTAACTCAAGATTCGTGAAATTCCTCACCCCCTGCTATTACTCAGCCGCCCCTGCGGCTTTAAGAGCACCCACGACTTCCGGATACCCATTAAATTCAGCAATCATCATCGCCGTATAACCACCCCGATTTTTGAGGGTGACATCAGCACCGGCTTCAAGTAAACATTTCACGGCTGGGATATAACCCCGATGGGCTGCCCACATTAAGGCTGTCGCCCCCGCACTATCTCGCTGATTCACATCCGCGCCCGCTTCTAATACCGAGCGTATCAGTTCACTATCCCCTTGATCAGCCACCTTCATTAACAGGGTTTTCCCTTTGATGTCCGTCATATTGGCATTTGCCCCAGCTTTGAGCAATACTTTGACGGTTTCTGAATATCCCTGAGATAGGGCAAGGGTAAGTGGGGTTTCGGCTTGGTTATTTGCATTCACGTCAGCGCCATGTTGCAACAGCGCGATCGCAATGTCTGTGTGACCATGTAAAGCGGCTAGAAGCAGCGCCGTGTCGCCCAGCTTATTTTTGAGGTGTACGCTAGCGTTGCGCTGGAGTAAAGCCTCCACAACCGCCCCATGCCCTTCTACAGAGGCTAAATGTAATGCTGTCTCCCCATCAGCATCCTGGACATTAATCTGTGCCCCCGCATCCAGTAATGCCCGAACAATGTCACAATGACCTCCTGCTGCTGCCGCCATCAAGGCAGTTCCACCCCTGAGATTGTGCTGATTCACATCTGCACCCGCCGCTAATAAAGCCTGGACAACCGACGTATGACCTTGATCTGCCGCTAAAGTCAGCGCGGTTTCACCGTCCTCATCTTGCAGATTGACATCAGCACCATGGGCTAATAATAGCTGAATAATCGGTAAATAGCCTAACTCAGCCGCCTGTATGAGTGCGGTTCTGCCATCAACGTTTCGAGTATTGACATCAAACCCACCCTCGAGTAATCGGCTCACCATCTGAGTACGACCCTCACTAGCCGCCAAAAGCAATGCCTCTGAACTCAGTGTGCCATCAGCCCCAGCTTCGAGTAAGGTGTTGACAATTTGAATCTGACCACTTTCCGCCGCTAGCTTCAGGGCGTTATCGTTATCTTTGTCTTGGATATTGAGATCAGCACCTGCTTTGAGTAGGCGTTGTACCAGTTTGAGATGACCTTTATGTGCCGCCACCATAAGCGCGGTGCTACCATCTTCATTCTTGGCATTAACATCAGCACCGGCGGCGATTAGGGTTTCTACTGCATCCACCTGATTGGCGGCGACAGCGAGCATGAGTGCGGTTAAACTGTACCGTTTTCGTGGCAGGTTGATATTGACACCAGCCGCGACTAGCGATCGCACAATTTCGGTATAACCCCGTTGAGCGGCTATCATCAAGGCAGTCGTGCCATCGCGATCAGTCGCATCGATATTCACCCCCTGACTCAGCAGGGTTTTGATTTGGGTCAAGTTGCCACTTTGGGCGGCTTTCAGCAGTAAGCCATCAGTGTTTTGGATCATAGCTATTGCAGAGGAATGGTCAACGCCAGCGCCAATCAGACTAGTTAAATCTATCTCTTGGGAGGGAAGTCAGTTTCGTTATCAGACTTTAGAGGAAACAGCAGCTATGCTATGTTAACTTTTGTCACTATATTGAAACTCCTCTAAGAAGCTTATGAACTTCGACATCCCAGAACCGATTAAAGTTTACTCCCAATTCTTTCACCCTATAGTGATGTGGCTCCTGCTGGCAACTGCCATTTATGCCCTGTATCTGGGGATCAAAATTCAACAGACGAGAACGGCAGAAGGTGAACTCCGCAAAGAGCTAATCAAGGGCAAATACAATATCAAGCACCATCAAATTGGTTCAATCCTGTTAGCCGTTATGGTGATTAGCACCGTTGGCGGAATGGCAGTGACTTACATCAACAACGGTAAGTTATTTTTCGGTCCCCACTTGCTGGTTGGCTTGGGTATGACTGCCCTCATTGCCATGTCGGCGTCCTTTACACCATTCATGCAAAAAGGTCAAATGTGGGCTCGCTATAGCCATATTGCCCTGAATGCGGTGCTTTTAGGACTGTTTGGCTGGCAAGCTGTAACGGGAATGCAGATTGTGCAAAAAATTATCAGCAAAATGTAATAAGCTGTTCGGCATTCAAACCTTAACGATTTTACTGCGTAATGCGAGCCAGCAAGCTCGCTACCCATTCCAGGAGATAATCCTCTCGTGTAGAGACACGCCATGGCGTGTCTCTACTCTCTGCTATGGGCAGTAGTCATTGACTCTTCATCCTTCATCTTCCCCACCTTCCCCACCTTCCCCACCTTCCTCACCTTACAGACAAGCGATAGTGAAAGCCCCCGTCTTTCAAGCGGGGGATGAAACTGAGCAAATCGTACAGATAGCGGGATAAATCCCGCACGAATTTCTTGTTTAATGATACACTATAACTACAAACAAGAAGGTGATGAATTT
>NZ_JAVJRX010000087.1:0-16324 GCF_040219735.1 Coleofasciculus sp. G1-WW12-02
CAAGCCATCCGTTTGTGAAAGGGCTGATTCCATTAGATAACCTTGCCTTGACTCTCCGCTGTCGCTCCGATTCAAGACAAAAGCTAAGAAGTATCAGGAGTAATATTAGTAAAACTTATCACCATAAATCCCAAAGAGCCGGTATTAACTAACATTTTAGCCTAATAAGTCCTTAAGAACCGCATTCCCGTTAGTCGTCTAAAGACGACTTGCGCTTTTAGCCAAGAATTTGAATTCTTGGCTAATGCCAGGGTTGACTGACAAAAATAGCGGCAATTTTTGTGTCTGATTAAAATCTCAATCCCACGCCACCCTGCACCGAAACCGCCGTGCCGCCTCCCTGACGATAGGCATCAAAGGCAATAATCGCATTACCAAAAAGCACCGTACTACCGCCAGGAACAACATAATCAATACCCGGTTGCAAAGCGAAGCTAGTTTTATCTCCCACCGGTGATGGCGTATCACCACTAGCAAACGCCGCACCCGCCCCCAGATAAACATCCGTTTGCCAGTTGAGGGGAAAGTCATAAGAAATTGTCGGCACCACCGCCGTACCTGCACCAATCAGGGCTTGCGCTCGCAGAGAGACAGGAAGTTCTAAGAGTTTGTACCGTACCGCCAACACTCCCCCAAATTGCCGCCCTTCACCGCGACTATCTTCTTCAATACCGAAAGTACCACCAGCCCCGACATAACTACCATAAGCGGCTTGAGCTGATGCTGACGTGGGGGTAAACGCAAGACTCGCGAGTACTGCTGTAGCAAGGGTTACGCTGATGCCAATAAAATTTCCCATATCCGGACTCCTCAGTACTGATGTCGCTGATTTTACCGTGCGACTACCTGACTTGCCACGGTTCCTCTTGAAACGCGAGCAGATCAAGGAAATTCAGAAAACTTAATCGAGTTGGGTTTATTTCCACCCACCTACTTAGTAGTAAAACCCGTCCCTACACAGGTATATGGGAGAATGTCAAAATCCGAGAAGAGATTATTTTGCAGAGGATGAGTTGAAATCAATGCCTGATATTGTAGATATCGCCGTTAGTGCGGATTCGTTCCAAACCCTAGTAGCCGCTGTGCAAGCGGCTGGTTTAGTGGATACTCTTAAAAGTCCTGGTCCTTTTACGGTTTTTGCACCTAATGACGCCGCTTTTGCTAAGTTACCACCGGGAACCATACAAACCTTGCTCCAAAATATTCCCCAGCTGACGCGAATTCTGAAGTATCATGTCGTTTCTGGTAAATTGACTCAAGCTGATTTAGCTAATGTCGATTCAGTAACCTCTGTTGAGGGTTCGTCAATCCGAATTGACTGTTCTGATAGTTTTGAAGTCAAAAATGCGACAGTTGTTGCCCCTGATATCGAAGCGGATAATGGTATTATCCATGTCATTGACACGGTAATTCTCATGGGGTAAAGTCACCATCACTAGGGCGACCTGACCGAACCTAAGTGGACTGGTGTTGTTAATTGATGCAAACGGGTCGCCCCTACAGGTTGTTAATTTAATGATATCAGATATAAATTTCAGGTTGGCAGTATTCAATTGACTATGTTAATCTGTTAATTTTGCTACCATTTCATAGTGGTGATCGGTTGTAAATTTGGCAACGTCAGAAGGTATTGAGAAAGATTCTATTTGGGCAGCCGCTTGTTTAATTACAAAAACAGTCACACCAGAATTCTGTGGGCTAGACTAACCCCAAGTTTCATTGACGAAATGATGAAAGAGGGGGAGGCAAAGTATAATGAATAGCATAATCAGCAGCCCAACTAATTTAACCAACCTCGAACAGAACGGCGTCAGCGGCTGTTTGTATTGGGAAGAGATTGGTTGCTAGCTAATCGCAGATTCGATCAGGTCAGGAGAAACCATCCCGGTTGTTGCTGAAAACGGGTATTGGCAAAAAGTCATCTACAATGTGCAGCGCGATCGCGAGCCAAAATGTTGAGATAGGCGAGGGTTTAGGGAATCCTGGTAAATGGATATCAGGTGCAACTTCCCCAAAGGTTTCCCTCAATCCAATCCTCTCTATCCCATCTCTTGCAGGCGCTGATTATATACAACCTAAATGAAAACAAACGTTAACGGTCATCCGGATTATACCGTTTCCCTAATGAAGTCAAAAGGAAAGCCAACTTGTAAGGTTGAAGCAGTCATGACAATGAAGAATGGTCAATGCAGCTCCTGTGGATCGTATCAGGTTAGAAGCAACAAAAACCGAAAGTTTCCAGCACTGAATACGATGACCCTAGGATTAGGCAACTCTAGCGCTCGCTATGCTGCACTGGATACGTATGTTTGTGTCAATTGTGGCTATGTTGAAAGCTACGTGGCTTCGGCGGACGATCTAAACTACATTCAGGAGAACTGGGCAAAGGTTGAGGCTCCCCGTGAAAATGGAAGAGCGCCCAAAAAACTTGAATCGCTCCCTAAGAGAGCGCACGAGGAGTTGAAGCATCGAGCTATGCACGGTTAACCATGGAGATGATTCATCGTTCATAGTTCATGTCTGTCCCCTTGCTATGAACGATGTAGCTAGCCCGGTGTCAATCTTGCCAATATCCTAAATGCTTACGAGCCGCGTCTGTAGCAACACGACCACGAGGGGTTCGATGTAAGTACCCAATCTGTAATAAATACGGCTCATACACTTCCTCAATGGTTTGAGCGTCTTCTCCAGTTGCAGCGGCTACGGCTTCTAAGCCCACAGGTCCTCCCTGGAATTGTTCAATCATCACACTTAACACTAGCCGATCTGTCCAATCCAAACCCGCCGGATCGACATTGAATACTTCCAAGGCTTCGGCGGCGACATCCTGGTTAATTACGTCCATCTTTTTCACCTGAGCATAATCTCGTACTCGCCTGAGTAAACGATTGGCAATGCGGGGAGTTCCCCGAGAACGACGGGCAATTTCTACCGCCCCTTCTTCACTCACCGGCGCTTGTAATAACTGGGCGGTTCGTTGCACAATTAAACTCAATTCATCGGGTTCGTAGAACCGCAGACGCTGGATCAAACCGAAGCGATCGCGCAAGGGGGAGGTGAGTGATCCCACCCTTGTCGTAGCACCAACTAGGGTAAACTGGGGTAAAGGAATACTCCGGGTTCGCGCCGATTGCCCTTTGCCAATGGTAATATCCAAACGATAATCCTCCATCGCCGGATACAACAGTTCCTCACTCATGCGCGAGAGGCGATGAATTTCATCGATAAATAAAATATCCCCCGGTTTAAGATTCACTAAAATCCCCACAATATCCCGGGGGCGTTCCAAAGCCGGAGCCGCCGTAATTTTGCAATTTGTCCCCATCTCTGTCGCCAAAATTAGCGACATCGTGGTTTTCCCCAATCCCGGCGGTCCGTACAAGAGCAAATGGTCTAATGATTCATTTCGCGCCTTCGCCGCCGCGATCGCAATTCCTAAAATATCTTTGAGTTCTTTTTGCCCGATATAGTCGGCTAGCCGGTGGGGACGAATCCCTTCCTCTTGGTTCTCCGTTTCCTCGGCTATCGCGGTAGCCAGTAACAAGTCTGTTTCCAACTCTTGCTGGCGTTCCTTACGGCGACCCTTTTTTTTCTGACGAGATGGGGGTTGTGGGTCAGGTTCTTGAGATTGTCTAAAGGACGTTATAGCCATGATTTAAGCCTATCATTTCATCTGCAACCGAGACACTCAGGCACAAAAGGTTTAGATTAGTTAAGAGAGTAAGTATTATCCCATCACACAGCGTAAGACATCTGACATGCTAGCTAAACGAATCTTACCTTGCCTGGATGTAAAGGCTGGGCGGGTGGTCAAGGGCGTCAACTTTGTAAATTTGCAAGATGCTGGTGATCCAGTGGAATTGGCACAAGCTTACAACCAAGCCGGTGCTGATGAACTGGTGTTTTTGGATATCACTGCTACTCATGAAGACCGCGATATTATTATTGATGTTGTCTACCGTACCGCAGAACAGGTTTTTATTCCCTTAACCGTCGGCGGCGGTATCCAATCCTTAGAAACTGTTAAATTATTGTTAAGGGCTGGTGCCGATAAAATCAGTATTAACTCGGCGGCTGTCCGCAATCCAGATTTTATCAATCAAGCCAGCGATCGCTTTGGCAATCAATGTATTGTCGTGGCGATTGACGCCCGTCGCCGCGTAGATCCCAGTCATCCGGGTTGGGATGTTTTTGTGCGTGGCGGACGAGAAAATACAGGACTTGACGCGATCGCCTGGGCAAAAGAAGTCGAGCGACGTGGCGCGGGAGAACTCCTGGTAACCAGCATGGATGCTGATGGAACTCAAGCTGGGTATGACTTGGAGCTAACCCGCACCATTGCTGAACAGGTAGAAATTCCGGTAATTGCCTCCGGTGGTGCTGGAACTTGCGATCACATTTATCAAGCCCTAACCGAGGGGAAAGCCGAAGCCGCCCTCTTAGCCTCTTTACTGCATTACGGACAACTCACCGTATCGGAAATTAAGCACCATTTGCAGCACCATCAGGTTCCCGTCAGGATGATCTAAGGTTTCTCAAATCCCGGCTGATCTGCCCTTAACTCTTGTGACTTATATCACACAATTGGATCGTTTGCAGCTACATAGACGACTGCTAGAATAGATTCGATGTTACATTTCGTAAATTATGTTGATTGCTATTTTAATATTTGATATTGCTTTAGTCGCTTGGTCACTGCACTTAATGCAACAGGCATTTGATACAAGAGAGTTTTCCTTGATGCTGGCTGGCACCTTGGTGGCGATGTCAGCCGCCGCCATGTTAGTGGTATATTTTTTGATGGACAGCTATTTGGGCTACTTGAGTCGCATTGCGGCAGTGTCAGGTTCGTTTTAGGGATGCTATTGTTTCATAAGTCGATAATCTCTCACGAGGCAATAATTTCATAAGACTTGACGAAGCGATAAAATAAAGGCATGATAGAAGATGCTTCACGGGGCTATAGCTCAGCTGGTAGAGCACCTCAATGGCATTGAGGGGGTCAGCGGTTCGAATCCGCTTAGCTCCATTAACTGCAACTAGATAATTACGGTTTTGGTGACGCGATCGCGGGATGAGTGATCATGAGTGAGTAGAATTGATGTGTTCATCCCTTGAAAGTCAACCCAACAACCACAATCATGAATGCCACTGAACAAGCTCCTCTAGACGAACAAACCTTGAGCCGATGCTGTTTGGCACCGATATTTGCTGACATTATGTGTAAGGGTCAGATCAGTTTGTCTGACTGGCGTGAATTGATGACAGCTCCTTGGGACAATTCTTTCACAAATAATGATGAAGCTATCTTAATGCGGTTGATCTATGGTGTGCATCGTGGACTCGTGAAAGTTGTCGAATAAAGCGATTTGGGTGTTTATCTAGCATCAACGCTTCATGACACCCAAAACAACGCTCAACCCTCACGGGGTGACAAGCGAGCTGAAGTTTTGAGCCATCCTGCTGTTAGCCCATTTCTTCTCCTCAAAGATAGCGGTTTTGTCTTTCTGGGGGACTAGCCCCCCAGACCCCCTGCGCAACGCTTCGCTAGATCATTTCTCATGGTTGTGGTCTTCATCTGTCAATAAGGCTTTATCTTTGAAGATACTAATATGGCTAAAAGTTGGCTTTTAAAGGGTTTTAGAGGGTTTGTCACCCCTTCAGCGCTCAACCTCAAACTGGCTAAAATGATTCTAAATTTCGTTTGGCTTCCTGAGCCACTTGCTCAACCGAGTCATTGGCTAAGGCTTCTAAGGCGGCTCTAGCCTCTGAACTATCGAAGGGCTTGAGCGCCTGGGCGACTCGGTAACGCACTTGCCAGTCAGGATCAGTGGCAAAGGGAACTAATAATGGTACAGCACGGGGATCACCTAGTTCTCCCAACGAACTAATCGCAGCGGTTTGAATCAAGCTGGTTTCGGAGGAGAGTGCTTCTTCTAAGAGGGGAAAAGCACGGGACTCACCCAGTTCACCTAATGCCGCAACAATACTAAACTGCAATAACCATTCCGATGATTGGTGATATAACTGTTGCATCTCATCAAACGCCTCGGTCATCTTCAGGGCGCCCAAAGCGTCAGCGGCTGCAGCTTGGACATCCGGTTCCGAGTCGTTCAAGAGGCGATCGCGTAACATTCTCAAGGTGAGTGATAAATCCTGATCTCCAAGGGTATCAAGTTGGCTAACGGCGGCGTACCGAACCCGAGCATTAGCGTCAGTCACAATAGGCTGGACTAATTCATAAGCTATCGATGGTTCTAGCTGACGTAGTAGATTTACCCCACTTAGGCGGTTGCCAAAGTCCTCGGAATTTAGCAACTGTTGAACAGACTCACGAGAAACAGTCATTGTAATGTATTAATTATTGATCAGTGATTTATCTTGAATCGTGGCACTCTACTATAAACCCACACTTTTAGGCGGTGGGTTTATGACTATTCCAATTCCGCAATCATTGCCCGCACAATATCTCCCGCCGTGAGGACACCAATCACTTTTCCCTGGTTGTCAGTCACCGCTAAACGGCGCAGTGATTTGTCCTGCATTAGTTTGGCGGCTTTGCGTAAGGGTTGATCGGGCTTGACAACCACAGGTTCGTGGGTCATGACTTCTCCAACGGTTTGCCCTAGAGCCTTGTGCAGTTCTTCTTCGTACCGGGCTGGGTTTTCTAGATAAATCACACTGTCGAGAAATACGATGTAGACAGGGGGTTCTACTCCTGTCTGTTGCCACAACAAATCTGTTTCTGAAATAATGCCCACCAATTTGCCTGTATCATTGACCACCAGCAAACCACTGATACCTCGTTGGGCAAGAATTTTCATCGCCTCTTTAATCGGCGTTTGGGGGGTAACCGTGATCGGGTCACGGCTCATCACTTCGGCAACGGTTTTGGGCATATTCAGGCTTAGTGTTTTCAAAGGAAGTACTCATCCTATTTTAGGGTTTTAGGCAAGTGCGGGGATCAATTGCGCTTCAATTTCTCTGTTGAGGACACGAGCTCAATGATCTGAACTGGAAGATCCTCTTTTATGCATAAAAATCTTTTTATGTCAATATTCAATAAGGAGTGATAAATTATTGTTGGGGGATAAGCTGGTTTTTATTTGAAAATTCAAACATAATCCGACTTCCTGAAATATTTTATTATTGTTTAGATGAAATTTCACTTGCATAGGGCTTTGGTTACCATAGCGGCTGCGAATATCGAGCCACTGGTTGAGTTTTATAGTCAATTACTTGCCGAATCTCCCCATTGCCATATTCCCAACAAGTATGCCGAGTTTCATCTCCCTGGATTGCGACTCGGACTATTTAAACCCAGGGATAACCATCGACAGGAATTTGAGCAGTCTGAGAAAAGTGGATTTAGCTTGTGTTTAGATGTCGATGACTTAGACGCCGCGATCGCACAATTGTGCAACCTGGGATATCCCCCACCGGGCGAAATCATCGTCGCGTCCCACGGGCGGGAAATCTACGCTTATGACCCCAATGGCAATCGCTTAATTTTACACCAGCCTCAGCCTTAAGTGATCGCCACGTCATAAGCAACATTGGCAAAGGCATAGACGCTATACAGAAGTAAAACCGTAATCGCGACGATCATAACCATACGTGGACGTGGTGACGGTAAAAATGCTTCCCTAACCCACATGGAGGCTGCTGCACCAATCGCGAAGCTAGAACTGAGAACAAGGTATTGCCAGTCAGGTTGAAAGACCCAATTTAAGCCTAACGCCAAGGTTAACAATACCATCAAATGTTCGATTGACTCCGGTGGATTTTGCTGCGTGGAAAGCACCAATGTGCGCCAACAGAATTGTAAATGTCTCATGAAAAAACTCATCAGCGAGAACTATTGGTTAAGATAATTCAGGGCAACTAATTTGGCTACTGTTGGTGGGGAAGATGATTGTACTCTTGTAAATAAGCCAGCGCCTCATCCGTGTTGACCTGCGGAAATTCCCCGTAGAAACGGCTGACACTGAGAAAGTCATCCGGTGTTTCCAGGATAACTAAGCGATCGCAAAAACGACTGAGCCACTTGATCAATCCGGCTGGTGCGACGGGTGTACAAATCCAGATCTGGTGAGGATGATGCTCTTTCAACGCTTGAGTCGCTGCAACCATAGTCATCCCTGTAGCAATCCCATCATCAACCAAAAGGGCTAACATTCCTTGGGGGTTAACCTGAGGACAACCTGGGGCAAATTCAGCAAGCTGAGATTGAGCTTTATCTTGAGCATGACGCAGGGCGGTGTTTCGCAAACTAGACTGAAGTCTTCTCCATAGCCGATGTTGCGCCCACAAAACTTGTCCTTCTGAGGTGACAGCGCCAATGGCTAATTCTGGATTTTGGGGGGTGGTAATTTTTTTAGCCACCACGATATCCAGAGGACAATTTAATCGACGAGCAACAGGTACGGCGACAGGAATACCGCCACGGGGGAGTGCATACACCACGGGTGATACCGTTTCACCTGTAGTCGTTTCCAGTTCAGTAATTTGGGTAAGCAGAGCTTGAGCTAGCTCCTCACCGGCATGAGTGCGATCGCTAAATAGCGGAGCCGATGACATAGGTTCCTCCAGCATTTAACAGACCTGCCCTTATCATGCCTGATTTTGGTTATGCTTTTAGATCAATCAAGCATGATTCTTAACATCAATGGCACGCTCGCCTTCTGCCTTTGGAGATTACCGAAACCCTTGCTATACCGTAGGGTGGGCACTGCCCACCAGCATGCCAGTCAGTACCACTCTTCTTAATATAAGGTCATACGTCGCAACTTACAACTCGCCAATGGAGTCTTGTGTGGTGATTTGTCGCACTCAGAAACCCCAGGAACGAAGGGGTAAAATTTTACTGATTGATGCGGTAAAAGAGGTGGCGCGGGTACAGGCGCAGAGTTTCTTGAAGCCGGAACACCAGAAACGGTTTTTACCCGCCTATCGGGATTTTACGGATAACGATGGCTTTGCCAAAGTGGTGACGGTTGAGCAGGTGAGTCAACAGGATTATATTGGAGAATGGGACGGAGACTGATAAGCGTAGTTTAAAGGAACTATGGTCGGATTGGCAGGAGTCTGGACGAGAGTTTTGGCGACAGATGGATGAGGTGGTTGAGATGTTAGACCAGATGATGTGAAGTCCTCTAATCCGCTACCCTGAAATTAGGGTCTTCCTGCACCCTATTGGTTAAAAATGATTAGAAGAACTCCCCTAGAACAAGTCTATGGTTCAATCTTTGACCCAAACTGTTACCTTTGAAGAGTTTATTGCGTGGTATCCTAATACAGGAAAACGCTACGAACTCCACGATGGGGTAATTGTCGAAATGCCAAAACCCACTGGAACACACTCTAACGTAACAGGCTTTTTGATAGAAGAGTTAATTCTTACCATTGTCCAGATGGGGAAGCGGGGAATTTGGACAATTCCTAGAGAATCTATTGTTAAATCTAGCAATGGGAAATCGGGATATGAGCCTGATATTATTGTCTTAGAGCAAGAAGCCATAAAAGCAGAACCCCGTTGGCAAAAAGAATCTATTATTGAAAATGCTCAATCTGTCAAACTCATTGTTGAAGTTGTCAGTACAAACTGGCGTGACGATTATTTTAAAAAGAGAGCAGACTATGAAGAAATGGGTGTTTTTGAATATTGGATTGTTGATTATGCTGCGCTAGGAGGACGCAATTTTATAGGGAGTCCGAAACAACCGACGGTATCGGTTTATCAACTTGTTGAGGGGGAGTATCAAGTGAATCAGTTTCGAGGGAATGATGTAATTATTTCCCCTACGTTCTCTGGGCTTAATCTCAGGGCAGAACAAATTTTTCAAGTAGGTCAGTCATTATAAAAATAGTATTGCTCGTCTTATAATTAACTAAAGAATGGTTTTTTAATCATGGAAGACACTGAGCTAAGTGCTTATGATTTAGCAGTAAAATTAGGGGTAATTAGGATTGCTAAAGTTTGTCGGCTGATCTAAGCAGCAACAAAGATTCTTGTGACAGAATAGTAGCTTTAAGCTAAATACTTACTAATAAGTCTAGGAAGAAAATGGCTAAATTTCGGACATCGAAAAACCAAAACTCTGTTCCTGAGTCTATTGATCTCATGTTCAGAGATTTGAAACGTGATCCTTCAATCAAGTTTTTGGGCAACCATCAAGGTCAAATATTAAATAAGTATGAAAAAGATTACTTGAAGAATGCTAAGGATATTGCTATCGAATTACCAACGGGTACGGGAAAAACACTTATTGGTCTTTTAATTGCTGAATATCGGCGGAGAGTACTAAAAGAAAGGGTTGTTTATCTATGCCCTACTCGTCAACTTTGTAGTCAAGTTCATGAAAAAGCAGATTTGTATGGAATTAATACAGTAACTTTAACTGGATCACAGAGAGATTATAATACAACTGAGTTTTACAACTATCAAAGATCTGAGGTAGTTGCTATTACTACTTACAGTAGCATTTTTAATACTAATCCAAGGATTAACGATCCAAATATAATTATTTGTGACGATGCTCATGCTGCGGATGATTATGTAGCGTCTTTATGGTTATTTCTATTAATAGAAATAACCATAAACAACTGTTTGACCAAATTGTTCGTATTCTTGAGCCAGTAATGCCTGACTATATAGCTTACTATATCAAACATCATGGCATCTCTTACGAAAAAAAACAAGTTGATTTGATCTCAAATATTGCTTGTCATAATAAACATCAGCAAATTATAGAATCTTTGGAGTCATTAATTAAAATTAACGAAAACGATCAAAATTACCGAGACCTAAAATATGCTTGGGGTTTTATCTCATCTCATCTTGATGCTTGTTCGATATATTGTTCATCAGAAAACTTTGAAATTCGTCCAATTATTCCTCCCACGTTAACTCATCAACCATTTTTAAATGCACATCAACGAATATATATGTCAGCAACATTAGGAGAAGATGGGGATCTTGAGCGTGTTTTTGGAGTTAACAAAATACATAAAATCCCTATTCCTGAAGAATGGAATAAAAGGAGTATAGGAAGAAAGTTGATTTTTTTACCAGCAATGTCATCGGGAATTAATCCAAAAGAAGTTGCTGCTATAATGCTTCAAAAAAGAAAGCGTGGACTTATTCTTGTTCCCAACAATACATCTCTTCAAGCATGGTCAAATTTTTTAAAGGATACCCACACTATATTACAGTCAACAGATATTGAAAAAAGTTTAGAGACTTTTACTAAAAGTAACAAGCCTACGGTTCTCATACTTGCTACTCGTTATGATGGAATTGATCTACCTGGTGATGACTGTCGCTTTATAGTCCTAGACGGAATGCCTACTGGTAGTGGATTGCAGGAAAAATTTTTACTGACTCGTCTTGGAGCATCCTCACAATTACGCAATCGTATCCGTACCAGAGTTACACAAGCAATGGGGCGATGCACTCGTGACGAAAACGATTATGCTTTAGTTATACTTCTTGGAGAAGATTTAACGAAGTGGTGCTGTACGTCTATTAATTTACAAGGGATGCACCCAGAGTTACAAGCAGAAATTCAATTTGGGTTAGATAATTCTACAGAGTTGGAAGTCGATAATTTTGTTGAGCTAGGCGAAGATTTTTTTAATAAAACTCCAGATTGGAAAGACGCTGAGAATGAGATTCAAAAACTTCGTGATTCTTCATTGAAAGTATCAGATGATGTAGCTGAAGCTCTTGCAAAATCTATGCCTCATGAAATCAATTATGTTTATCAATCTTGGAATGGTAAACATAAAGAAGCATTCAATGAAGCAACAAAAGTTTTAGATTCTTTAGAGGGGGGGACACAACTTAAGCCTTATGTCACTTTTTGGTATCATCAAGCAGCAAATTCTGCTTTTTTAGCATGGAAAGAGTCTGATAAAGAGATCTTTAGAAATTCAGCTATTTCTAATTTAGAAGAAGCATTGAAAACCACTAAAGACAATAATTGGCTAAATAAGCTATTTCCTTATCTAGAGAAGGCAGCAGATGAAAATGATAATCTTCCTTGGAGAGAATGGTTCATGCAAATAAATGATTTATTAACGGAATGGGGGATTATGGGTAGGAAGTACTATCAAAAAGTTGCTACTGTGCAAACAAATATTGAAAATATAGATGCTACACCTTTTGAAGATGGGTTAGAGTCACTTGGTCGAATGCTTGGCGCGAAAACCCATAAATGGAAAAAGAAAGAACAAGGTAAACCTGATGGACTCTGGATATTTGGAAATTGGCACGCCTTTGTATTTGAAGCAAAAACTGAGGAAGGACGCACTGAAGAAACAGCTAATTATGGTATCTCGTTAAATACAGTCACTCAAGCTGGTAGACATGAAACAACTGTCAGAGCAGAAGGACATATTCCTGATTCTGTACCTTGTTCAACTGTTCTGATTTCTCCTAGACAGAAACTTAATGAATCTGCAATAATCCACACTCAAGAAATTAGCTATTGTTCTCATGACGAAATGGTAAAGCTGTTTGATAGGACTGCATCGGTTTTAGAACTCGTTCGTTCTTTTGCTCCCAATAATACAGAGGAAGATATGATGGAATATGCCATAGAGGTTTACAGTAAGCGTAATCTAGGAATGCAAGATATTAAAAATCTACTTCTAAAACAAAAACTAGATAGTCTACCAAAAACTAAAAGCTAGGTAAAATGTAAAGTCAGAATGATTTGATCTGCTTTAGTAACGACTGCAATAAAAGGGGGTCTTCCGTAGTTGGTGTGCTAAATTGGCAGACGGTATTGATCGTTATATTGGACTTGAACATATTGACCCCGATGATTTAAAAATTCGCCGTTGGGGATTGGTTTCTGAGGGAATCACCTGTTGCACCGCCTCACCGCCTCGATAGAATGAAAAGCAAAGAAACATGAATAAACGTAAGGAGTCTTTAATCAGCTATGCGAATGCTACATACAATGCTGCGCGTCGGTGACTTAGATGAGTCACTCAAATTCTACTGTGACGTGCTGGGAATGAAGCTATTGCGGAAAAAGGACTATCCCGGCGGGAAATTTACCTTAGCGTTTGTCGGCTATGGCGATGAGTCTGACCATACCGTGTTAGAACTAACCTACAACTGGGGTGTTGACCAATACGAGTTAGGGGATGCCTATGGTCACATTGCGATTGGCGTTGATGATATTTACGGCACCTGTGAGCAAATCAAGGAACGGGGTGGTAAAGTCGTGCGGGAACCTGGTCCAATGAAACATGGTTCTACTGTCATCGCTTTTGTTCAAGACCCGACTGGCTATAAGATTGAGTTAATACAATTAGGGACTCAATCCTCAGCCAAACCTCAAGAAAAAGCTACAGGGGCTAGTCATTAACAATGTAGAGACGTAGCAGGCTACGTCTCTACATCCCCCTGTTTCCTGTTCCCTGTTCCCTGTTCCCTACAAATTCTGTGACAATTGAGTAATAATTTGATCCTCCTTCCCCATAACCCATTGAGCAAAGCGTTGGGCTAATGGTGGTACAAATACCAGAGGGTTGGTAAATCCAGAGAAAATATAAACACCCTCTACGCCCTGAATGGCTCCCACCACAGGTAAATTATTACCACCAAACGCCACTAAACAGTGATGCCAAGTTCCTGGTAGGCTAGCTAAAGCAGGTAGGACATTCCCCACCTGAGTACGAATGGCAGACTCACTAGCGGCTGAGTTTATGGCGGCGAAGGGTTGAGTCAGAATACGACTAATCTGACCCATCCGTAAACTACCATCTAGAAACTGAATCGCCCCAGCATCTAAAATCGGTGGCACAGGTTCGTAATCCGGTTCATCCCAAAAGTGTTCTACTTCCGCAGCGCTAGCTTGAGCTTCAAGTTGAAAGCGTTGGGTATTTGCCGGCATGACTAATGTTCGCAATTTCAGGTCAACCGTTGACGTTTCAATCACTTCCGTATGGGTGAAGTAGACGCGCACCTGAATCCCGGCTGCTTTAA
This sequence comes from Coleofasciculus sp. G1-WW12-02, assembly GCF_040219735.1. Classification (NCBI taxonomy): domain Bacteria; kingdom Bacillati; phylum Cyanobacteriota; class Cyanophyceae; order Coleofasciculales; family Coleofasciculaceae; genus Coleofasciculus; species Coleofasciculus sp. G1-WW12-02. Next base: position 14,003 of record NZ_JAVJRX010000087.1, read on the forward strand.
GTAAGGCGCGGCTGAATCCCCCTGCACAAATAACTGTATTGGCAGCATGATAGGTTTGATTATCCGAGGTTTTCACCCCCTGAACTGTATCCCCCTGGCGCAGGAGTTCCACCACTTGAGCAATCTGCTGTTCGCCCCCAGCGCGACAGAAGGCTTGGCGATAGCCTTGGGTGAGGTGTTCCGGATGAATATGACCATGACGAACCGTGAGAACGCCCGCGATCGCATTAGGATTGAGTAGGGGTTCTAACTCACAAGCCTCCTTGACTGAGAGTAATTTTGGCACAATGGCAAAATTTGCATAAGCCGCCGCCATTGTTTCTGGGTTTTGGTCAGCAGAAATAGTCAAAACTAAATCCAATTCCCGAAACTGGGTATCATGGTCTAATTCTGCTGATAAATGCCTGTGCCGTTCAATTCCCTCAGCGCATAGCACTCTCGTCAGGTCTGATTTCCCTGACCAATAGGCTAAACCGCCATAACTGTACCGAGTTGCGCCTTGAATTGCTGTGTCCGAATCGACCAACAGAACCGTTAATCCTGCCTGGGTAAGTTCATAAGCCAGTGCCGCCCCCGTAATACCCCCACCAACAACAATCCAATCGTAGGTTTTCATCGTTTTTTGCTTATTCTCCACATCTCCCATTGTGATTGGGATTAACGCCTTAGTTAAGGTAATCAGGATTTACGCAGAGTCTCCATCTGTAGGTGGACATTGCCCACCCTACCACTCCACATCTCCCATTGTTATCGGGATTAACGTCTTAGTTAACTAATGGTGGGGGTTTGGGGGAGGCTATAACCCGCATTTCTCACAAACTAATTTGAGAAGCTAATTTGAAGGGGAAAAGTAGAAGTTTTCATGCGCAGAATAGAAAAATTCCAGATTCTTCAACAAAATTAACCTGAAATTGCTAACTCTTACCCGACGCATTCGATAAAATGAGCGTTAGCATTGGCAAATTTATATAACAAAATAGACTGAAAATAGCTTCAGTCATTTTCACAACTATGATTGTTATCTTCGAGAGCTAAAAACTTAACTCGTATTGGGAATTGCTTGAATTCTTGAGTGCGCGATCGCTAAAATCTCTTGATAGGGACAAGAACTGGATATGGCAATAACAATTCTTCTCACACTGACTGTGATTCTCGCTCCTAACTTAAGGAGATTGAGGCGAATTGTTCCGACAGTTGCTTTGGACAAAGAAGTTTTCTTCAAACCATGATAGCGAAATGCTTGCACCAAAACATAAGCTATTGATGACAGCCACAGTCTCAGTTGATTACTTTGAAAGGTTTGAGTGGAAGTTCGGTCAGCAAATAAATCCAATTGCTGTTCTTTAATCCGATTCTCCATCTCTCCTCTCGGACAATATTTTTTAGTATAAAGTTGAGAAGGTGTAATTTGAGAAGTGGGTAAAGATGTAACCACATGACGAAGCTTTAACCCTTCACTGCCATAACAAATTTTAGTAACCACTCTTCTTTGACGACTCCATGACCTTTCAGTTTGATAATAAATAGAGCGAAACCAAGTTGCGTTGGGGACTAATTTTCTCACCTCTTCTAAGTCTTCATCTTTAGAAAAAACGCTATCCATTAACTCAATGACTGGCAATAAATTTTCTTCGTATTCATTTTTTGCTTTCTCAATAACATTCATTGCTCGTAATTTTAATTGGCTATTTGTTGCCATTGCTATCACATGATCTACCCCTTGCTGCTCTTCACAGAAACTCATAATTTTTTCACGAGCATAAGCACTATCTCCTCGCACGATTATGTGAGTGTTGTGCCATTTTTCTCGAATTAAACCAATGATTCTCTGTAATTCTTCTAACGCTCCTTCGGCTGGGTCTACATTAGAAGGACGTAATCTTGCCACCAAGAGATGATGCCCACAGAAAATATACAAGGGAGCATAGCAAACTCCTTTATAATAAGTATTAAAAAATGCTCCCTCTTGATGTCCATGAACTTGGTCATCAGTCACATCCATGTCTAAAATTATTTGTTGAGGAGGGGTTTGATAAGACTCCAAAAAGATGTCTACAAAGGCTTTTTTAAGCTCTTCCGGGTTAGCTTCAATGCGATGATAGCGCGATTCTTTTTGTTGCCGGATTGTATCTGGGCAATATTCAAGCCGATTCAGAGTACTTTTTCCAGCTAAAAACGCTGATGATGAATCCTTAAAGTTGAGTTTCTCTAAAGCGATCGCTAAAGCCGGATCATAGCGTAATTGATCATGGTCATTAACATCTTCATAGCCTAAAGCAATGCCATAAACTCTTTGTGCAAGTAGTTGATGAACTGAATAAT
>NZ_JAVJRX010000088.1:0-14726 GCF_040219735.1 Coleofasciculus sp. G1-WW12-02
TTATCGAATGCGTCGGGTAAGAGTTAGCAATTTCAGGTTAATTTTGTTGAAGAATCTGGAATTTTTCTATTCTGCGCATGAAAACTTCTACTTTTCCCCTTCAAATTAGCTTCTCAAATTAGTTTGTGAGAAATGCGGGTACCCCCAAATCAGCAACCGATTGTTGCAGGGGAATAGCCGACACCTGTCCCAGCCACGCCCTGTCTTCAGTTTTCTTAGCCTGGGTGATGCATAGCTTCTGGAGTTCACTATTTTTGGGTAGCTTATCCGACTGCTTACACAACGCTAGGGCATCATTCCAGACTACCCGTACACACCCAAACAGTCGCGCCAATGACTGACACTGACCAGGAGTGGGATAGATTCGGAACTTGGAAACTACCGATAAAAAGTCGCCCTAAAAGGGCGAGGCTTTAGACCCTATTTTCCGGTAACAATTCATACCTACTTTGGCACCTCTGGGAGTAAACATCGAGACAGTATTGCCACAGAATACACGTCGCGATCGCGTGCGGGAAGAAGGGTTACTCGCGAAATATGGGGTAATCTATTCTCCGGGGAGTGCGGGAACGATTCAGTTATCGCCGTAGGGGTTTGGTAACCAAACCCCTACTCCGCGCCATAATAGTCTAACACGGCTAATTGCTGAAATTGGAGACTAGAATGCTGGATGCCTTACCAGGACTCCTGGATTTCGATACCCTGAAAACATTAATTTTACTCGGACTTGCCGGGATTTTCGCGATCGCGGGCGGTTCGTTTGCCTTTCGCTGGCTGGGTTCAGCCTTTGAGGGGTTCAAGGATCTCTATCCCAAGGTGATTCAACCGGAAAAAGAATTACTCGGTCTAACCCTGAGTCTAACCTTAACCGATATTATTTTTCTCGCCTATGCCAAACGGGAGTTTATCAAGTTGATTGAACTCCCCATCAGTCTCGCCTTAGCGATTACCGCGACTTTGTTAGGCTCTCGGTTATTCAAGCGATTTTTTGATGCCTATCTTTTAAATGCCACCCTGCAAAGTGGACGAAAGGTGAATAGTGAACTCTTACTCCTTTCCAAACTGATTGTCAATTTAGTGGTTATTGTCATCATTATCATTATATTTGCTCAAACCCATCAAATCAATATTTTGGGCTTGTTCGCAAGTTTGGGAATTGGCGGATTTGCTGTGGCTTTTGCGGCACAAAAAACCCTGGAACAGTTACTCGGTGGTATTGTGATTTATATCGACCGTCCCTTTGTCGTCGATGATTATATTGGTCTACCCGATGGCACTTTTGGCAGAGTCGAATCCATTGGACTGCGGTCTACCAAAATTCGTACCTCTGGTAAAGGAACATTAATGGTAATTCCCAATAGTTCCCTGACTCAGGTCAGTATCGAAAACTTCACGGGCGCTAAGAAGGTGATTTCGATTATCTCATTAATTTTCTATCGTCCGGTACCCGACCAAGAAAAATCGCTGATCCGCCAAGTTATATTAGAAAGCACAATTGATATCTTTGGGATTGACTCTCGCAGTACAGACGTCACATTTAAAGATATCATCCAAGATGGATCTCCGGCAATGACTCAAGCCCAAATTAACTTTTTTATCTTGGGTTCCGGTGAGTTTTCTATGGAATTGCGGCGTCAACTCCTTGATATTGCTAAACAAAATATCGCTAAGCAACTTAAAGAATATGGGATTGCCTTTGACATTGAAGAACAAACCATTAATGTGGATTCACCGATTACAATCTAGTACCGTTACCTGGGAAGTCAAAAGCTTGCCCTCAAAGGTCGTGCCGGGTCAAAAGTTATACTGTAGGGGCGGGTGCGGGCTACTCAGGGGAACTTGTAAGTGAGCATTTAGCTCCCGTAGTAAAATACAGACGTGACCTGTCGTGTCTGTATAGGAATTCCGACTTCCCAAATAGCAGTACTAGCCGATGAATTTAACTGATATAGCCAACAGAATTCGTGATGTTTATCAATTTATTTACTCCTTAAATTTGCCTAACTATGTTCTTTTCTTAATATTTGCTCTCCTTTCTATTTTGGCGGGTCGATATACTCCGATTCTGGTTAGCTGGATTATCCACAGATTTTCAATTAAGCAGGGAAAGGAAATTTATGATAATTTGATTGACCCACTCCAAAAAGCTTTCAAGTTTGCTGGAACCTTAATCCTACTCTCATTCTCACTGGCTTGGCTGAGGGAGTATCCAGGGTTGTATAACTTCATGCTTCCATTTACGGATTTAGCCGTAACCGTGAGTGTGGCTTGGTTAGCCTCTCGCTTATTTCGCCAGTTTGTGCGAGTGTATGGGATAGGATTAGTGCGGAAACTCGGACGGGAAGTTGATGAATTGCTTCTTGTGTTTGAGACTCTAGCTAATGTAATTATTGGGTTTATTGCTGTGGTCGCATTTGCTCAAAGCCAGGAAGTCAATTTAGTCGGCTTACTCGCCAGTTTTGGGATTGGCGGTATTGCGATCGCGTTTGCGGCACAAAAGACATTGGAACAGCTTTTGGGTACGATTGTCCTTTATTTAGACCGTCCGTTTATTCCGGGAGAATATATTCGTTTACCTAATGAGGTGTTTGGTCGCGTTGAATCGATTGGCTTGCGGTCTACAAAAATTCGCACGGCGGCTAAAAGCACACTTTTGATTGTTCCTAACTCAACGATGGCAAATTGGGAAATCGAAAATGTCACCCGAGGGAAGAAAGTTATGGTATTACTCTATTTGGATTTTGCTCAACTTTTGGAAGAACGAGAAAAAGCTTTAGTTCAGCAAATTATTACCGAAAGTACGAACGCTTTATTCGGTATCGATCCGGGAAGTACAAATATTACTTTAATTCCCTCCTTGGAAGAAGAAACTACCCGGGCTAGAGTAACGTTTTTTATTCTCGGATCTAGTGAAAATTCAATTCAATTACGTAAGCGCTTATTGGAACTCGCTAATGAAAAAATTTCCAAAAAATTATTGGCTTATGGAATTAACTTTAAGATGAATGAACCGACGATTTATGTAGATTCGCCAATTACTATCTGATCTGAATTATGATGAATTATGTATGAAAAACTTAAATTACCCCTTCTTTAAGCTGTAATGCATTTAAATTGGGTATGAGTAGCGAGCAAGATGCTCGCACTACAAGGATTGCGCCATTATTGATATTAAGGTTTAAATGCCGAACAGCTTAACATAAGACTAATGACATAAGACCAATCAATGAAGACGATGGAACTCGATCGCGATCGCGAGTGTCAGTTAGGATGAGTATAGACTCCCTACTCCCCTTGCTGTAACTGTAGATTCTCTAGCCTGTATGTCTGGAAATTCCTTGCAAACTCGCCCCCAACATTCATCATTAGAGGTAAAATCTGAACCCATTTGTCCTCCCCCCAATCGCAACCGCTATATCAGACCCAGTTTCCGGCGCCGCTTACAATACTATTACTGGCGCTTAATTCGTCTCTCTGGACCCCCAGAAGTGATCGCACGCGGCTTAGCCTGTGGTGTGTTTGCGGGACTGTTTCCCTTATTTGGGCTACAAACCATTTTAGGTATATGTCTAGCCCTTATCTTTCGCGGAAATAAAATTATCGCGGCGGCTGGTACTTGGGTGAGTAATCCATTGACGTATGTGCCGATTTATGCATTTAACTTCCATGTCGGTCAATGGCTACTCCAGCAAAATGGCTTAACCGATATTAGCCTAGGATCTTGGCAGGAGTTCAAAGAATTAGGATCTGAGATTATCGGACCGTTATTTGTCGGCTGCTTTACAGTGGGAATGGTTGGTGCGATTTGTAGTTATTTCCTAGGATTGATACTGGTGCGGCGGGTTCGCGCCTCTTATCGATCAAATCGCCAACGTCATCGCTAAAAACCGTCAGAGGCGAAACCTTGTAAGAGAAAAACTAGGAATGCCAAATCGTGAGGTACGGAAGCCTACACCGAATCAAAGATTACGGTGTAGGAGGATATTACGAGGCTTTAGGGACTAAAAATCCCAGTAAATTTTGCAGAAATGAATAACTGACGGTTTCCCGATAGGAGTCTTGACGTAACCCTGATGATGGAGACTCAACAGTCGGGGTAAAGTTATCCTCTACCTCTAGAAAAATCTCTTCGGCTAAACCAATCGCAATTAAGCGAAAAGCAATCTGCTGTACCGTTTTCAGGGGAAGTTGTAGGTATTGGGCGATCGATTGGAGAGACACCATGCAATCAGTATAAGTCCAAACTTGCCACTCTAGGTCATTTAACGGATAATCAGGTTTAACATTCACCACACTGGCTAAAGCCGTATCCGGATCAGGTAACTGATCAGCCAAAGCATCCCAACTCGGCAAATTTCTGAGTCCGATTAATGTGGCTAGTGTCGCCGATATACTCAAGCCTGTCATTTCTATTGTCGGTAGCGGCACATTATGGTCAAACCTAAAATGACCTGATTTGAGTTTAAATGCATCATAAATTGGCTGGAGAACTTGAGCTTGGAATAGCCACTTGAGTTGCTGGTTGGTTAAAATCCCCTGTTTTTTAAGATAAGAACCCAAAGGTTGATGCTGGGGACATAACCGACTCAGTTTAGCAAAGAGACTGGATGGACAGGTATCCTTTAGCCAGCGCCGTTGGGTAATCAAAGAGACTAAACCTTGATCATCTAACAAATTTGCCATCCCGACAAGGTTTCCCCGATACACCCAAATATAATACGCTTTATTTGAGGACGTTTGCTCCGTATCGTCAGGATGCAAAGTTAGCAAACCGCTTTGATGTCCGGTTTCAAGTAACCAAAAAACTTGCGGTAGAGAAAAATCAGCAAGAGAACCTGTGATGCACATGATAATTTAAAGGTATTTTAAGGATTGACTTTAAACTCTTTAAAAGAGCGAATTTTCTTGTCTGTACATAACTTTCGATTTCGTTGAGCGTTTATTGGTAGCTTGGCAAACATCCACCCCCTAATATTTTTTACCTAGGAACAGCTACAGTTGAGCGAATCTGATCTAACAATTCTTGGAAATTGAACGGTTTGAAAAAATAAGCATTAGCCTTGGCTTCATTAGTCGAGATGGTCGGTAAATCTGGTTCTAAACCTGTCATTAGGAATATAGGCAGACGATAGCCGTACCAACGCAATTTTTTACACAGACTTATCCCATCAAGTTGGGGAAGTTCGATATCAGAAAGTATCAAGTCGTAGTCGGTTCCTATTGCCCTTTCCCAAGCCACTTCGCCATTTGTAACCACATCAACGACATAGCCTTCAAACGTGAGACATTCAAATAAGGCTTCGGCAAAGTCTAGGTTATCTTCGACGACAAGGATTTTCATAATATCTAAATCCATTTTCTAAATCAGGGTTAATGATTCCGGAAACTCTACCATACAAGTTACTCTTTATGAGACCAACTTATATCTGTTAGTTTTACAAGAGAAATTTCTAACGTTCCGGTTAAATCCTTGAATTTTTATACGCCTGTTCAGCACTGTGATCGATTCAGCTACGACGCATTACAATCACTCAAATAAGCAGCGATTTTTGGTTAATAGCTTTAGCCAAGAATGCGGATCAATACCAGCGACCTCTCTTCCAGCTCATCCTCATTAAACTGAGGAATAAATTTTATGGCGTTTAATAACCTACCCATCTATACTTATTATGATGCCAGATTTAACCTCTACCAACAATATATAAATTTGACATCAGCTTTGTGTTGATGAAAGGGGAAGCTTTATCTAATCTTTAATTGCTATCCCCAAAAATTTACAGACTCTTTAAATAAGAGGGTTGACAAACTAAACGGAATGTTGGATTCTGACAAATATGTTCAATTTTATAGATTTGTCAATATATAAAATTGATAACTTAGTTAGTGAATATCAACTGCCAAGCCTCGGTGTTTTTAGGTTAATGCACATAAACTTGTAATTGTCAATAGATTAAAGTGATAACTTTAGGGAGTCAACTTCGTCTAATTTAGTGAACTTTTATGAATTGACAAGGCGTGACATACCCTGAACTGAGAAGGATAGATACTGGGGTGTAGGATGATTACACAGGGACATCGCCCTATTGATCAGGTATTGGAATGTATCGATACATTCCTGGTTGCCAAGACCGGTCATTCGCTGAATTATATTCAAAAAGCTATTTTGTGGGCATCATGGCAGGATGAACCTAAGACGTATGATCAGATTTCTCTGGAAAATGGTTATTCTGCCAATTATATTAAGCAAGGCGTCGCGCCGAAGTTATGGCGTTTACTCTCAAAAGCCTGTGGGGAAAAAGTTAATAAGACGAATTTTCGCTCGGTACTCGAACGAAAACTGTTTAATGGTAAGGGTTTAGCAACGGCTAAGTCGCTGGAACCTAGGCAGGTTGTCCCCTTAGAAGTACCAGAGGGACAAGTTGCGTTGAACTCTATCTATTATATTGAGCGATCGCCCCTAGAATCAGACTGCTATCAGCAAATCCGCCAACCCGCCACCATCCTGCGTTTACAAGGTTCCCAGCAGATGGGAAAAACCTCGTTAATGGCAAGAATTCTGGCTGATGCACAAAAGCAGAACTATCGGACGGTACGATTAAGCTTACATCAGGCGGAGAGTCCAGTGTTCAGCGCGATCGCGAAATTTTTGCGCTGGTTTTGTGTTAATGTGACACGACAACTTGGATTAGAACCGAAGCTGGATGAGTATTGGGATGAAGAAATGGGCTGTTTGATTAGCTGCACGCTTTATTTCCAGGAGTACTTACTCAGCCACAGCGATCGCCCCTTAGTCATTGCTGTTGATGAAGTGAATCAAGTTTTGCAGTATCCTGCGATCGCGGGGGACTTTCTCGCATTATTACACTCCTGGCAAGACGATACCAAAGATATCCCCGTCTTTTCAAAACTGCGCTTGGTGCTAGTTCATTCTACAGAGGGTTATCTTTCGTTTCATCCGCATCAATCCCTGTTGACGGTGGGGTTAGGGATTCAGTTACCCCCGTTTACTCGTGAACAAGTCTTTGAGTTGGCAAAGCGTCATCAACTCTATTTATCATCCCAGGAACTGGATCGGCTGATGCGACTTTTGGGGGGGTTTCCCTATTTGGTGCGTTTGATGTTCTATGAAATGGTCAAGCATCAGGTGAGTTTAAAATCATTATTAGAAACTGTAGCGACAGATACAGGAATTTATGGGAATCACCTGCATCGCCATTTATGGAGGCTGCGCCAGTATCCAGATTTAGCGGTGGCTTATCAACAGGTGCTTAAGGCAAATGATGCGGTAGAACTTGATCCAATCGAGATGTTGAAGCTGCACAGTTTCGGGTTAGTGCGTTGGGTTCGCGATCGCGTGGTGGTAAGCTGTCAGTTGTATGAAGAGTACTTTCGCGATCGTGTGGCTATAGGAGACTTGTAGGATATTGGTGAAAGACCCCTCCCGACCTGACTTTTCACGTTATGTGGCGCCTCTGTAGGGGCGGGTTTCACGACTATCTTTTTGGTTGCACAACAGATGTGACTAAACCCGCCCCAACTCAGGTTTCTAGACTTCCCGTGAAAAGACCCCTCCCGACGCCTCCCCTACGAGGGGAAGGAAGCGGAATTCTTGATTTGGAGAATGGGGGTGTAGGGGTTTGGTAACCAAACCCCTACGGTCATCTCTTATTGATCTTTAATGGATCTTGACAAAGTTTTGTTATCCTAAATACATCGTCCACGCACCCAAGTGTAGTCACTTGTGTAATATTAAAAATCTCTAAACCCCAGGGAGCGTTAATCCCAAGAAATCCCCCGATAGCAGGATGTCTTGCCCACCTGGACGGAACTTCATGAAAAGTTTACAGAAAGTTCATCGTAACTTTATGGATACTTTCAGAAAGCTTGAGTAATATGAAGTTAGCTTAGGCAGAGAAAAAACCTAAAGCGAAAGATACACACTAGACGCAGTTATCTATCGAGGAGTTTAAGTATGATGAACAGATGGGCAATCGCAGCCGCCGCTACAGGCGCAACATTAGTCGGAACTCTCGCCGCTCCCGCTCAGGCAATCACCTTGGGAGAAATTTGGTCAGGGGGTGGCACCTTCATGACGGATCATTTCACCTACAGCAACTTTACCTGCAGCTTAGCAAAATCCAATCTCGGTAACTCATTTCTAGTTCCCAACAGTTGCGACGAAATTAAGATAAACCACACAAATCCTTCCTTTAACCTGGAAATCCAAGGACCCTTCTCCGCCACCAATATAGGAAACACAGGAGTAGCTTTCATTGATGCCTTAATCAGCTTTGATGTAATGGCTAAGGATGGAAGCGACATCAGCAATATTGAGCTTGCCTTTAACGGAGCATTTGAGGGATTAGCGCGAGCTAGTGTGACCGAGACGGCTCGTGATATGAGCGGTAATATCATCGGACAACTCAAGGTTACCAATTCAGGTGCCGGCACAGACTTACAAGATCCTGCATTTGAAGCCGGAGACTTTGATCTGCTGTACCCTGTTTCAAAATTAAATATAACCAAAGATATCTTGCTTCAAGCCGGTCCAGGGAGTTCAGCGGAGATTTCATTGATTGGACAAAACTACACAGTTGATGTACCCGAACCAGGAACGGTAAGCGGATTACTTGTGTTAGGTGCCTTAGGAGCTGGCTTCATGTTCAAGCGCAACCGTCAATTCAGTGGGTTTACTTCTTTCTTTCCCTCTGACAACGACAACAACTAAGCCAAAGCCATATTCGCCCACCACTCTAGATAGATATGGTGGCAGGGCAAAAAAGAGAGGGTATAGTACCATTGAACACTTACCCGATTTTTTTTAGAGTTCCTGGAGACGGGGACTAATCTCTTATCAGCCAAGCCCTAATCACGGCTTGAGAGCAAGCGATCTTCCTTTGCGACTGAATATCAAGGAGGATCGCTTTTTAGGATATCATCGCTCAACGCCCTCATGTCAAAGGTATGCCAATTTCCTATCCTTCTTCAAGGTTTACCAAAACTTCATAATAATCCAGCGGTAATTTCATCAAGTCTTTACTGTAGAGGGAATGACAGCAAAGTTTATATGAGGTATCTTTAAAGAGAGAGAAATATACAGATGAAGATTAACCTCTTCTAAAAAACTTTCGCCATTCACAATCGTCCAGTTCAGTTAAGGAAAAATAATATGATACATAAATGGGCAATAGCAGCGGCTGTTACAGGCGCCACAGTGATAGGCACTCTAGCCGCTCCAGCTCAGGCGATCACATTGGGAGAGATTGGCAACGGCTTTCTGGATGTGGGAGATAAAAGATTCAGTAACTTTCAGTGTGCACTCTCGACGTCTGGTCCGGGACTGCTGGTTCCTAACAGTTGTGAAGAAATTAAGATCAATACCATTGAAAACAGTCCCTTTGGAATTGATATCCAAGGACCTTTTTCTGTAACTAATTTTGCTTCACCAGAAACTGAGTTTCTGCAAGCCTTAATTAGCTTTGATGTAGAAGTATTAGATCCCACCAAGGCGATTAACTCCATTAATCTGGCATTTAATGGAGCTTTTGCAGGGAATGGAAAAGCCAGTGTAAAGGAGACGGCTAGAGTTGGTGATACGATTGTTGCTGAGTTAATGGTGTCTAATCCTTATGAAGGGGGATCAGACCTACAAGATCCAGCACTAGAAGGCGAAGATTTTGACCTAGCTACCCCATACAAGAAATTGAACATTACCAAAGAGATTCGGGTTGAAGCCGAAGCGGGTGGTTCTGCGGAAATTTCATCAATCGTTCAGACCTATGATCAGACAGAGGTTCCTGAACCCGGTACAATCGGTGGCTTGCTCGCTATTGGTTCCCTGGGTGTTGGTTCAATCTTGAAGCAGCTCAAACAAAAGAAGTAATCCCCTAACTCAGTGTGTTCCCAACAAAGGTTCCTCAGAAGGTGCTTCCCTGACTGAGGTTTTGCCATATTTATCCCCATCTGAATCTTTGATTTGGGTGGGGTTATTCGTTGATTTTTAGTTATAGCAGTAGACACATAGCTGAGGACAAACGACTGTGGTAGAGACTTCTATGGAACCTCTCTACTAAATTCTGTAGTTCCACGGAGCAAGATGCTCCCACGACCCACCGATAAGCTAGTGTAGAAGTCAGAGCAAATGAGTTATACTCGAACTCTTGATCGCATCCAATGCAGGGTAGCAACCCTCAAGAGGATCGGCGTAAGTTTCTGCCTACAGCACATCCACCACTGGTCTTAGCCCAAAAAAGAGTCTACTCTGGATAGAGAAGGGGAATCCCTGCCAAAGCTTCAAATTCTGGTATAAAACGTTTTAACATCAGGTGCACAGGGTCAATGTCTCAGCTCTTGTCGAGCTACATCCCAAAATGGACGCTTCTGTATTAATCGTGGGAAATTCACAATTCCTTAAGACGTTCCTTGACCAGATTCGCACGATCACGTCTGGCAAGGTGGAAGCGTCTGCCAATCCGGAGGAGGCTCTGAGTAAGGTTCAAGCTAGACAATACGCCATTTTAATCGTACAGGCAACTCAGAACGGTAGTTTGGATCTCTGTAAGCAGGTTAAAGAACAGCTGCAGTTAAGCTGGACCTATTGCATTTTAATTAATGACCCGTCTTATCCTTTGAGTGAAGGTAAACCCGATCCGCGTCGGGAGCAAATTATTTGTGCTGAAGCCCTAGAAGGCGGTGCAGATGCTTACCTACCCTTAACCTGCGCCCCAACAGGAGATCCAGGAAGCACGTTGGCAGAATATCGGCTATTAAAAGCCCATATCCTAGCCGGGTGGCGCAGTGTGAAGTTCTATCAAAAACTGCTGCAAACCAATGATGTGCTCTCAACCCTGGCTCTTGCCGATCCCTTAACCGAACTGAATAATCGTCGGGCAATGGAATGGGAGTTACCCCGGCAAATTCAAAATGCCCGCACCTACATCACCGACTTAAGTGTGATTATGATGGATGTGGATCATTTCAAATCCGTGAATGACACTTATGGACATCAAGTTGGCGATCGCCTTTTGCAGTTGCTCTCAACCCGACTCCAGCATAATCTGCGCCTACAGGATACTTTGTTTCGGTATGGCGGCGAAGAGTTTTTAGTGGTTCTCAATCAAACCAACGGCGAGGAAGCTCAAATCGTTGCCAAGCGCCTGCGATACCTGATCAACGAGCAACCGTTTAATGTAGATGGTACGATCGCGATCGAGATTACGATTAGCGTTGGCATTGCTTGTCTCAAGGCTTCAGATGACCACAAAGGCGAAAGCCTCGTCAAACGCGCTGACCATAACCTTTTGCGTGCCAAAGCCAAAGGACTCAACCAAGTGCTTTACAGTGATGACACACTTTATTAATGTACCAGACGTAGCATGCTACGTCTGAATTTTGAGTGTTGAGTTTTGATCCTTCGCTTTGCTCAAAGGTACAGTTGTGTGTAGGGGCGGGTTTCACTAATATCCTTTCTATACCACACCTAAATGTGACTAAACCCGCCCCTAAGCTGTAATGCATTTAAATTGCGTATGAGTAGCGAGCAAGATGCTCGCACTACAAGGATTGCGCCATGATTGATATTAAGGTTTAAATGCCGAACAGCTTACTAATTTTTCTCCCCCAGCTTCCCCAGCTTCCCCAGCTCCCCCAGCTCCCCCAGCTTCCCCAGCTTCCCCAGCTTCCCCAGCTTCCCCAGCTCCCCCAGCTCCCCCAGCTCCCCCAGCTCCCCCAGCTCCCCCAGCTCCCCCCCCCCAGCTCCCCCAGCTCCCTTCCTGTTTAACTGTGGTAATGCTCTTGAATTAGACGATAGCAGTCGCCTACGCATGTCCGTTCTGCCATAGCTTTAACGAGGGCTTCGTAAGCCTTCCAATTGTCCTGTAACATCGTTTGAGCTTGGAGCATCGCCCAGCGCTGTTTGGTGGTCAATTCGCCAGCAGGACGTTTAAATAATGTCAATGCCTCTTTTAATTTTTGGCAATCGTCAATTCCTCCCTCCGCTTCACCGTAAACTAGAGTTTCTGCGGCAATTCCTGCCATCCAGACGGTACAGAATCGATCCAGAGTCAATCGCATTTCGCCAATGGCAAGTGGATTCGGCGAGAGTTGCTGAGTATCAAATTGCACACCACCTAAACCCGGTTGTCCCTGCTTTAAGGCTTCCCAGGCTGTCAGCGTATAACCCGTGATCGGAATCCCCAAAAGGTAAGCCACAAGGAAATGACCCGCCTCATGGTGCACAATGCGATCGCGATACTCACTACGCCTCCTTGCCAGCCAATCTAATAGTACCGTTACACCTTTACCTTGAAAGCTGAGGGTGTCTACCGTAGCCAATCCTAAAATTCCAAATGTTGCCAAAGCTGGAATAGCTGGTGGAATATTAAAAATTGGACTCAAAAGGGCGGAAAGGGTCATTCCGAAAATGCCAATGGCAATTACATTAAGAGTGGTCTGCTGCATAAGTTGATATAAAAGTGCGTTGTTGATGGTTGATTATGAAGTTTGCAATTAATTTCTAATAACTACAGATCCCCGTTCCCTGTTCCCTGTTCCCTGTTCCTTGTTTCCTGTTCCTTTTTACTAGAGTCATCCTCTAGTTCTGAGGGAGAAGGAGACGGTTCCGAATCAGGACGATCCAAATTTTGAGCTTTGTAGAAGGTTTCTAAACTATCAGGATCACCGACAAAGCGCCAGTGCCACGGTTCATAACTCACACCTTGGGGATTACCTTGGGGAAAGGATAACTCGAAGCTATAATAAGCGGCATTCTTTTCCAGCCACTTAAAAGCCGCCGTATTCTCAAAATTGGTGTTCAGATTTGTGGCGGGTGTTCTGCCATCGCCAATATCGACAGCATAACCCGTGTGATGTTCGCTGTAACCAGGAGGCGCACTCACTTCAGCCCGTTTTGTTGCGACTTGTCCCCTTTGCGCCTTGATGTCAAAAAACAAATGCTCCTGTTGTTCGGATGTACGATAGCCGGATATTGGTACTAATATCACACCATCGGCTTGAGCGGCTGCCCTCATCGCTTTAAATTTCTTTGCCGCCGCTTCTCGTAGTTTAATGCGACCATCTGAGGTAATGGGTTCGAGTTCGGATAGGGGGGCTTCTTCGTAGGGGAGGTGTCCCAAAAGATTATCGACGTCGTTGTCACTCTCTTCTGGATTAGCTGGGGTGGAGGTATCCGTTGTGGTGGGTTGTGGGGAAGAGGTAACCCTTTGGGGGGATTGAGAGGTGGACGAGGATAGGATTAGCCCCAAAACGATCGCGCCGCCTCCTAATACTGCCATGATAATCAGAAACGGTGACAGGTGCGATCGCCGTCGGGTGTCGGGTGTATCCCGCACCGCTACGGGAATATCCTCGTCTGTTGATTCGGATAAGTTGGCGGGTTTTCCTGGAAAATCGGGGGTATTCAAAACTCCACTCCTGAGCGTACTAATCAAGCCAATTTCATTCTCTGTAGGTTGGCAACTTCACTTACTGTAGTCTGTGCCAATTTGTTTTCTGAAAGACTGGCTTATTATCAAAACCGTTGTCTGTTTAATCATCCTCTAATGCTCAGTCTAGATCCAGAGCGTCTACAACCCCTGTTCCAACTTTACCTCCAGCTAGGGGGTGGTGTGGTACTCAGATGGGTGTTGGGACTTTTGATGCCCCAGTGGATACCAACGTTTATTGGTCAATTTCTGTTCTGGATTGGGGTTCCTATCAGTATTATTACGTTTCTACGGGGGGCGGATCTATCGGGAAAGATTTGGATTGCCCCAATAGCGGCTTGGGTGGCGATTTTATTGGGCGCTCTCTTGGCTTGGTTTTGGATGAAGGGGGGTGGGGGTCAGTTTGTCGCCGAAAAAGGCTTGACAAATGATAATCCCCATGAATGGAATAAACCCACTCAAGGGAGTTTCTTGCTGGCGTCGATGGTGGGGAATACGGGGTATTTGGGGTTTCCCGTTAATCTAACCTTATTGGGAGAAAACTATTTTGGCTGGGCGCTATTTTATGACATGCTAGGAACCTTACTCGGGGCGTATGGTTTAGGTGTAGTATTGGCAGCACGTTTTGGTCGGGTTAATAAGAGTCAGGGGCAGTTAGTGCGATCGCTGGTGATTAATCCGGCGCTGTGGAGTATGGGCATAGGATTAGCGTTGCGTCAGGTTCCGTTAGCAGGATGGCTGGAGGAGGGAATGACCGGATTTGCTTGGAGTGCGATCGCGCTTTCACTAATTCTGATTGGTATGCGTTTGAGTCAGTTGGCGTCTTGGCGCAAAGTTAGACAAGCTGGGGTGAGTCTGGGCATTAAAATGCTGCTGATTCCCTTGGTACTAGGGATGGCGTTATCGCAGTTTGGCATAATTGGTAAGCCGCAGTTAGCGATCGTCCTGCAAATGGCAATGCCGCCAGCTTTTGCCACTTTAGTCATCGCCGAAGTTTATGAACTCGATCGCGAGTTAACTGTGACAGCACTGGCGGTTGGTTCTACAGGACTTTTACTCACCTTACCGATTTGGTTACTCTTATTTGGTGCTTAGCGTGACATACTCCAGACAGCGATACAAGTATACGCTGCTGGCTTCTCCCACCTACTACATCTATAACGATCTCTATTTCTAGAGCGTAGGATTCGAGCTTTTTATAGTGAGTAAGATGCCCAGACCCACTTTTTAATACTTTTTTCTTAAGTGTGAGAACTTGTTTTTAAGCTTTCGTTTTTTGCTTTT
>NZ_JAVJRX010000089.1:0-16029 GCF_040219735.1 Coleofasciculus sp. G1-WW12-02
AAACGTAATTGGGTTGTTTAGACATTGTTGTGTCTCTCCTTTTCAGTAACGTTAGCTTCGCCAATGTTATCGGTCGGTAACTATCCAAAAAGCACTGTTTCAGTGACCTTAAAACTGTTTAACTTTTCGGTTCTAGAGCAGGGAACTAGCTACGCATCCACGCTCTAGGTCTTGAACACTTGCCGATAACGTAGACAATAAAGTCTTAGGCTGGTAAGCACGGCTTCAACTTACTTGGCTAAAGCCCCGCGTCTTTAGACCGGGGTTGCTTACTGAATGTTTGGACAGATCGTTTGAGCTATGCGATCGCGCGGCGGCTGCTCAAGCCATCCTGAGAGTAAGCCTAAAAGCTCTGACTTGAGCAGTTCTAGGGCTTGAATTTGCTGGTTAATGTCCTCGACTTTATGCAGTAAGTGTTGCTTCAGTGCACCACAGGGTAACTCACCGGAGTCGTGAACGTCGAGGATTTCGTGGATTTCACTCAGGCTGAGTCCGAGGGATTGCGATCGCTTAATAAAGGCTAACCGATTCAGGGTTGGTTCGGTAAACAGGCGGTAACCTGACTCGGAACGGGTTGTCGTTGGGGTCAGTAAACCCACCTCTTCGTAATAACGAATCGTTTTTACCGATAATCCACTTTGATTGGCAACTTCGCCAATTTTATACAATCGCTCCAATGTTAATTTGCTTGTCATTCGGCGCAAATCTGCCTTCCCTTATCTTTCTGTACCTAAAAAATTACACCCGACTTGCTTTAAACCAGCATCAGCGATGGGGGTGGCGCTTGCTGGTGCTGAGCATCGGTAAGGGTGGACGGGAAGGGCTTGCTGGCAGATAATGGGTTACGGGTTGTTCAGCCAGTTCTGTTTGGCGACGTTGACTTTGCCACCAGCGTAAACCAACGGCTAACATGACCATCATTAACCCGAATGTTAGCAGCGACCAGCGTTCACCGACACCGCCAATGACGGCATCGACAGCGCCGACAATGACAATAAAGCTAGAAATTGGCTCTTTACGGTAGGCTAACTTCCAGAATCGAGGTCCTAAAGCATTCATCACGGTTTGCTATTTATCTCTATTCCACTTCAGTCAAGTACTTAATCTACTTCTAGGTTATCCGATCAATCGCTACATTAACTGATAACCTATTATTCTTTACCATTTATACTCACTTGTTGCAATCAATATAGCGACTGACTTAATCCATCTGCTAGTATCTTTGGGCAGAAATTAGCGGCGGGACTCCGCGTGTACAGGTACACAGGTGATATCAATGGGCGGGCGCGAGTTTAAGTTATCGGTTTTTGCCAAACGTTATCTGTCAAACCCGCCCTGATCATACGGCTAGCGATGTTTTCGGCAGTAAGATGCTCCTACTGCCAAATGTTGATCTCAGAGTGTTATTGCAAACCTAGCCAAGTTAGCAGTCCTTGACCTGTAGCATATTCAATGCCCAGTGTCAAGACAAACCCAATCATGGCGGCTCGACCATTCAAGCGCTCAGCATATTCATTGAAGCCAAATTTGGGTTCGGCGAGTTGGGGAGTGGTTGTGGGTTGGGGTTGTGTCATAGTTGCCAAGGATGGTGTAATGATTTAGTTATATTTCTTTACTAAGTTTAACATTTAAACAAGCAAGGGCAGAATTTATATCGGTAGGTTATACCAATTTCAACAACGATGTTGTGCGATCGCGTAAGGAGTATATGCTTAGTCCTTATGGCACAACGTCTGAAAACTGCACTATATAAAGGAAAACGATGGAAATCGGTGTACCAAAAGAGACAAAAGACCAAGAATTTCGAGTCGGCTTGAGTCCTAGTAGCGTTCGCGTCTTACAGGAAGCCGGTCATCAGGTTTGGGTAGAAACCCAAGCAGGGGAGGGTGCTGGCTTTACCGATGAAGACTATCAGCACAATGGCGCTAAGATTGTCGCTACAGCAGCACAGGCGTGGAATCGGGAACTGGTGGTTAAGGTGAAAGAACCGCTAAAGTCGGAGTATTCATATTTACAAAAAGAACAATTACTGTTTACATACCTGCATTTGGCGGCGGATCGCCCGTTGACCGAGTGTTTAATCGATAGTGGTGTTTGTGCGATCGCGTATGAAACCGTGGAACTCCCTGATCACCGCCTCCCCTTGCTGACACCGATGAGCATTATCGCCGGTCGTCTTTCTGTCCAATTTGGATCTCGATTTCTGGAGCGCCAACAAGGTGGGCGCGGGGTGCTTTTGGGGGGTGTCCCTGGGGTGAGACCTGGTAAAGTTGTGATTCTTGGTGGTGGCGTTGTCGGGACAGAAGCGGCAAGAATGGCGGTAGGAATGGGCGCTCACGTTCAGATTTTAGATATTAATATTGAACGTCTAGCCTACTTAGAAACCCTGTTCGGTTCCAGAGTTGAACTACTCTACAGTAATTCAGACCAGATTGAAGCCGTTGTTCCCCAAGCGGATTTGCTCATTGGGGCGGTATTAGTTCCGGGGCGTCGAGCGCCGATTCTTGTCCCTCGTGGATTGGTGCAACAAATGCATCCGGGTGCTGTGATTGTTGATGTGGCGGTAGATCAAGGGGGATGTATTGAAACCGTGAAATCCACCTCACACACAAATCCCACGTATATAGAGGAAGGAGTTGTCCATTATGGCGTACCCAATATGCCCGGTGCTGTACCCTGGAGTTCGACTCAAGCCTTGAATAACAGTACGTTACCGTATGTTCTCAAGTTAGCCAATGAAGGGATAAAAGCTGTCGTGTCAGACTTAGCGTTGGCGAAGGGGGTGAATGTCCAGAATCATCAGTTAGTTCATCCGGCGGTGCGGGAAGTGTTTCCCGATTTAAGTAACACGAAACCGTAGGGGCGCACGCTCCGTGCGCCCTAATCCACGCCTACTCTGGGGAGGTTTGGAGGGGTGAATATTAGGTGAAATGTTACCAATAAATGGTATAACCCAATTCAATCTTTGCTCGGTATCTGAGGACACAAACAAACCTTGTAGAGACGTTGCATGCAACGTCTCTACAATTTCATCAAGCACCTATAATTGATTCAAAACTTAAGTTGGAGTAGCCGATGACAACTCTCTACGCTAAAGATTTATCTATAAAAGACGTTCATCGAGTTCTGGGATTTCAACGACGATATAATAGCTCATTTACTCCCCTGTTATCCCTGGAACCCCTAACCGATTTTGAACAGCAGGAATTGGGGCAAATTCGCGAGGATTTCGATAACTATTTGATCGACGGAGAAGTCTCAGAAGGACAAGTTAAACTTCTCGCGATCGCGCCATTACTGCGGTTGGCTGGTTTCTACCGTTTTCCTGTCAAAATTTCCCTGGAAGAGAATATTTCCCGGATTACTATCGACGATGAGGATACCAGTATTACCGGACGCTTGGATATTCTAGCCGTAAATAAACAGCGACGGCTCACGGCTCATACATCGTTATGGGTGTTGGTTATTGAAAGTAAAAATAGCCAGGTGAATGCCTTGGCTGGTTTGGCTCAATTACTCACGTATGCCTATAATAATTTGGAGCATCAAGAATCGATTTGGGGATTAGCCACAAACGGAATGCATTATCAGTTTGTGTACATCCAGTCGGGAAATCCACCCACCTATCAGCTCTTACCCTTGCTAAATTTAATGGAAACTGAGTCGTCAATGCAAGTTTTGCGCGTGCTGAAAGCTATCCGTCAGGCTTAGAAACTATTTTGCTATAGGTATGAATAAGATCGTCGCGCGGTTAATTATGAAGAGGGCGGGTGCAAGTTGTTCAGTTTGGTATATATCTGTCGATTTAATCCCTAAGCTCGCCCTACGGATGACTGATTATAATTAAGGTTAAGGATTCACACTATCAATGAAATCTGGATATACTCTACCCGTCTTTGCTTGTGCTTCGGCGATTGCTGCTTTGCAGTGGTTGCGCCAAGCTAACCCCCTCGATACCGTATCTGTAGACTTAATTGAACCCCCAGAAACGGCAGAAATTCCCATTGAGCAAATCGCGGGAATTCGCCAAGGAATAGCACTAGCGATTACCCGCAGTGATCCGGGCGATAACCTTGACTTAACCCGAAATACTCCAATTTGGGCAGTTGTGGAATGGGGAAAATCTGAGCAAACAGAACAGGTACAGATAATCGGTGGTGAAGGAATTGGACGACAATTAAATGCAGCCGGAAAAGCGGCAATTTATGCCTACGCTGAGAAATTATTACAAACAAATCTCAGTCGCTTACTGACACCAGATGAAAAAATTCAGGTGACAATTATTTTACCCGAAGGACGTAAACTGGCACAACGGACATCGAATGCAGCGTTTGGTGTGCTAGAAGGATTATCACTTTTGGGAACGACAGGGATTTCTCAACCCTTAAGCGATCCTGAACAACTGCAAGCTTATCGCGAACAACTGCAAATCAAAGCCCTATGTTTCGACTGTTTAGTCTTCTGTGTGGGAGAAAATGGTTTAAGTTTGGCGCGACAAATGGGGATAAATTCAGAGCAATTAGTCAAAACAGCCAATTGGCTAGGATCGTTGTTAGTGGCGGCGGGATTGCAGGAAATCCCAGAAATTTTATTATTTGGTTATCATGGTAAGCTGATAAAGTTAGCGGGTGGCATTTTTCATACCCATCATCACTTAGCCGATGGACGCCTAGAAATTCTTACCGCTCATTGCGCTCAAGTGGGATTACCCACACCGATTTTACAGGCAGTCTTTACCAGTCCCACCACCGAAGCGGCATTGAGCTATCTACGGCAATTGGACGCTAAAGAGGGGAGTGATTGGGTGAATCAAATTTATCGTGCGATCGCGTCTACGATAGATAAACGCTGCCAAGACTATATTTATAAGCATAGCGAGCAAGAGGTACGAGTCGGTTCCCTCTTATTTGATCGCAACCGCCAAATTATCGTCACTAGCTCAACGGGAGCCGCGTTAGTTTCTCAATTATGTTAACCTAGTAAGAATATCTATAAAGCTTGGCTCCATCAGTTGAAACCAATAGATCCTCGCTGAGCAGTCGCAGACTTGCTCGGCGATATATACCCTTATCTTACTCAAATTGCGCTCACGGGACAAAGCAGTGACTATACCAACAGGAAACGCATCTCAGCCAGTAGAGACATTACCTACAACCACTCTACAAAACCAATTACATCGCCAGATGATTGTGATTCTGGACTTTGGCTCTCAATATTCAGAACTCATCGCTCGTCGTATCCGTGAAACCCAGGTATATTCGGAAGTTATCTCCTATCGCACCAGCGCCGAGCAACTCCGACAACTGAGTCCCAAAGGAATTATCCTATCTGGAGGTCCGAATTCAGTTTACGATGACGCGGCGCCCCAGTGTGACCCTGAAATTTGGCGTCTGGGGATTCCCGTACTGGGAGTTTGCTATGGGATGCAGCTAATGGTACAGCAACTGGGTGGGAAAGTGATACGCTCTCAACGGGGAGAGTATGGCAAAGCTTCGCTGCGTATTGATGATCCCACCGACTTATTGACGAACGTAGAAGAAAGCTCAACTATGTGGATGAGCCATGGGGATTCCTGTGAGGAATTGCCAGACGGCTTTGAAGTTCTTGCCCATACCGATAATACCTCTTGCGCCGCGATCGCACATCATGAAAAGAAGCTCTATGGAGTTCAGTTTCACCCAGAAGTGGTGCATTCGGTTGGCGGTATCGCGTTAATTCGCAATTTCGTTTACCACATTTGCGACTGCGAACCGACTTGGACAACGGAAGCCTTTGTCGAGGAAGCCATTCGCGAAATTCGCGCCAAGGTGGGGGAAAAACGGGTACTGCTCGCTCTTTCCGGTGGTGTGGATTCCTCAACCCTAGCCTTCTTATTGCACAAGGCGATTGGCGACCAATTGACCTGTATGTTTATCGATCAAGGCTTCATGCGAAAACTGGAGCCAGAACGGTTGCTGAAGCTGTTTCATGGCGAATTCCACATTCCTGTAGAATATGTTAACGCCCGCGATCGCTTCCTGGCTCGACTCGAAGGGATTACTGACCCAGAAGAAAAGCGTCGCCGGATTGGTCATGAGTTTATTCGCGTCTTTGAAGAACAATCCAAAATCCTCGGTCCGTTTGACTATTTAGCTCAGGGAACCCTTTACCCCGATGTGATTGAATCAGCGGATACCAACGTTGACCCGAAAACTGGGGAACGGGTGGCGGTGAAAATTAAGAGTCATCATAATGTCGGTGGTTTACCCAAAGACTTGCGCTTTAAGCTGGTTGAACCCTTGCGGAAACTCTTCAAAGATGAAGTCCGCAAAGTTGGTCGTTCAATTGGTTTACCCGAAGAAATTGTTCGGCGTCATCCCTTCCCAGGACCCGGATTAGCGATTCGGATTATTGGCGAAGTCACCGCAGAACGGCTGAATATCCTGCGCGATGCGGATTTGATTGTCCGCCAGGAAATTAACCGAAACGGACTTTATCATGAGCTTTGGCAAGCGTTTGCTGTTTTACTCCCCATTCGCAGCGTTGGGGTGATGGGAGATCAGCGCACCTATGCCTATCCCATCGTACTGCGTTTGGTCAGTAGTGAGGACGGGATGACGGCGGATTGGTCGCGAGTTCCTTATGATTTACTCGAACTCATTTCTAATCGGATTGTGAATGAAGTCAAGGGCGTGAATCGGGTAGTTTACGATATTACCTCTAAGCCACCGGGAACTATTGAGTGGGAATAGTAATTTAGGAATGGAGAGGTGCAGGGGAGGGGGGCAAAAGTGCGGCTTACTTTTGGTCGGAATCTGGATAAACCTCTCTCCACACCTCTGTCCTGAAGAGAGAGAAGGCTTTGAATTCGCCCTCTCCTTTGACTTGTGCTACAACCTTGGGGTGACAACGATAATAGTGAAACCCGCCCCTATTTTCCTCAACACTCAAAACGTTTCGCTCAAAGTTTGGCAATAATAAAAGAAAGCGTGGAAAGAACCACAGGACAAATTACGGCAGCTTTTAAGTTAATCACGCTGGAGTTTAAGCCGATGCAGCCTGTGACCTAGAGAGCGCTTTGGTAATGATACCCAACCCAGAGGAGGATTGGCAATGGATATAAATCGACGTGAAGGGAGTTATTTGTTGTGGTTCGGCTTTCTGTTTGGATTTGCCGGATTGCACCGTTTCTACAATGGTAAGATTGGCACAGGATTATTGTGGTTTGTTACTGGGGGATTATTTGGGGTCGGTCAATTCGTTGACCTGTTTTTAATTCCCGGAATGGTAGAGGAACATTATCTCAAGAATGGGAAGCGCGATCGCATCTCTGGGGAAGCGGCGGTTTCTGGGTCACCTACATTAGTTCAGCCTTATCATGGCTCTAATACTTTAACCTATGACTCGTTAGTTGCACAATTAGTCAAAGCTGCTGAACTTAGAGGCGGTAAATTGTCCGTGACTCAGGGGGTTGTGGAAACGGGAAGAGGTTTTGCGGAGGTAGAAGCTACGTTGAACGATTTAGTCAAATCCGGTTATGTGAATATTGACAATGACCCCGATACAGGCATTGTCGTTTATGGGTTTCCAGAACTAGAATTGAGTGCTAATCCTGAGTCAAAGCGATGGCTGTAGCTGACTTGACCAACTGAATATCATCACATTTTGAAATATCGCATTCTCCTGCTGATCAGCATTATCCTAATTGCTCCCTTGGGGTATGCGGTACGGTTTTACGCACCTGCACCGGAATGGCTAAATGACCGACTGGGTAGCTTTGCCTATGAGATTTTTTGGATTCTCCTGGTTGGACTTTTCTTCCCCCAAGCTTCACCCCGATGGACGGCGGTAGGAGTATGTATTGTCACTTGTATTCTGGAGTTTCTGCAACTGTGGCAACCTCCATTTTTGCAGGCAATACGAGCAACGTTTCTGGGTCGCGTTGTATTGGGGAATACCTTTACCTGGTCAGATTTTCCCTCTTATTTCATCGGCAGTTTTTTGGGTTGGGTGTGGATGCGATCGTGTTGGGTCTACTCGCGCAGGTCAAAGGGAAAAATTAATTAATACTAAAAGATATTATTTCCATATCATATACCTCTATTTTCTATATCTTCTGTCCATCGTTGTGGATTTTCGGTTATATAGTTTCGGATGTGATTCAATGATCGTTGGTCACGGATAATGTGTTCGTAGTAATTGGTTTGCCAGATAATTGCCCCAGAAGTACCATTAATGCGATTTATTTTTCGGGTTGAGACTGATTTGAAATTTTGAATGATTGCCCCTAAAGAACCGGATTTCGTCCCCTTGGGTTGTGCAGTTGATTCATCCAGGTGAGGTGAGACATTCTTGGACAAGGTTTGATGTGCATCCGATATATCCGGACAGGGCAAATATTTATCCGATACATCCGGACAGGGCAAATATTTATCCGATACATCCGGACAGGGCAAATATTTATCCGATACATCCGGACAGGGCAAATATTTATCCGATACATCCGGACAGGGCAAATATTTATCCGATACATCCGGACAGGGTGAAGCATTCTTGGACAAGGTTTGATGTGCATCCGATACATCTAGGCACGAATGCTTCACCCCTACATTTCCTACATTTCCTACATTTCCTACATTAACATTATTCTTGTCTGTGATAATAATTATTCCGTGTATATGATTTGGCATAACGATAAAGGCATCTAATTCTACGAATGGAAAATGCTTTGATAAATTGTTCCAACATGATTGGACAAATTGACCCGTGGGATTGAGATGCATGAAACTATCTATAATCTCGCCAAATAGATATTCCCGTTGGTAGGTACAGATTGTGACAAAATAAAAACCAGGTTGCGTATAATCGTATTTCTGTAGACGAATTGACCGACGGTGATGCTTGTCCGGATTAAATTTCATAGTTGTGGGGTATGTCATTAACAATTATTATGATATTACGGTAGATACCGTAGATATTGTAGATACCGTACATATTGTACATATTGTAGGGGCGAAGCATTCGTGCATAGATTGATCGGGATCAACCCAAAATTTGGTACAAGAATGCTTCGCCCTTAACCGTAACATTCATTCGTGTTGCATTTTTAACCATGACACAACCCATCGATTTCTACTATTGGCCCACCCCCAACGGCTGGAAAGTCAGCATTATGCTGGAGGAAACTGAAACCCCCTATAACCTAATCCCTATTAACATTACCGCCGGGGATCAGTTTAAGCCAGAATTTCTCACCATCAGTCCCAATAATAAAATGCCTGCGATCGCAGACCCCCAAGGACCCGATAGTCAACCCCTATCCCTATTCGAGTCTGGCGCAATTCTACTGTATCTGGCTGACAAAACTGGACAGTTCATCCCCACTCATCCGCGCGATCGCTATTCGGTGATTCAGTGGCTAATGTTCCAAATGGGTGGCGTCGGACCCATGCTGGGACAAGCACACCACTTTCGTCAGTATGCACCAGAAAAAATCCCTTATGCCATTGATCGCTACACGAATGAAGCAACTCGTTTGTATCGGGTTCTCGATAAACAACTATCCCAAGGCGAGTACATTGCTGGTGATTACTCCATCGCAGATATGGCAATTTTTCCCTGGATTGTTCCCCACGAACGACAGGGACAAAATTTAACCGATTATCCCAATCTTCAGCGATGGTTTAATGCGATTAACCAGCGATCTGCGGTACAGCGAGGGTTAGCACTTTTGAGTGAAAAACGGGTCAACACTATGGATGAAAAGGCAAAAGAAGCCTTATTTGGTTCCCGTCAGTTAGATCAGCGATAATTGATTCTTTGTCATTACATGGCAATCTCTAAAGTAGATGCGTTTATCTTAACTGACTGCATAATAATTCCCTAGAGACGTTCCACCGGAACGTCTCAGTAACCTAGAGGTTTCCTGATGGCATATAGCAATTTTACCTTGGCTAAAGTTAAAGAAGATTTTGGGTTAACCATTGATGAAACTCAAAATCTATTTGCTGATGTCGAAGGGGTTAAACCGTCGGAAATTTTAACGCTCAATTTAACCGAGTATATCCCTTTAGCTACAGCAATTGATACAGAAAAAGCCCGTTCTGAATTTATTATTGCTCCAGTTTTATCTGAAGTTAGGCGACAGGTTAACTATCAAGCGAGTTTATTCTCTGGAACTGATTTTAATGTCGATGTTGATAAAGGCTTACAAGGCTATTGTGACTTTATCATTAGTTGTTCAGCGGAACAATTTTATATCAATGCTCCAGTGATTACGATTGCTGAAGCCAAAAATGAAAAAATCAAATCAGGATTTGGTCAATGTATTGCCGAAATGATCGCCGCCCAGATATTTAATCAAAGAGCCGGAAATGAAATTGATAAAATTTATGGTGCTGTGACAACGGGGACAGCTTGGCGGTTTTTGGTCTTAGAGGAACATACCGTATTGATTGATCGGTTAGAATACTATATTAAGGAAGTCGATAAAATTTTGGCAATTCTCTTACAACCCATTCAAGCTTATTTGACCACAAGTACCGGAGGTAATGAGATATGTTAAAAAATCTGACTATAAAAAATTTCCGCTGTTTCAAACATTTTCAGCTTCAGCAGCTTGGCAGAGTTAACTTACTCGTTGGTAAAAACAACAGTGGTAAAACATCAATACTAGAAGCCATTCAACTTCTCTGCTCCAAGGGTAATCCTGAACCATTAGTTGAAGCAATGACTAACAGAGGTGAATATTTTTGGAGTAATGATATTAGCAGAGACAAAAGATATCGTGAACTTGCTATCCGTCATCTTTTTTACGGTCATGAAATTGAACCAGGCATTGAATTTTCAATATCGGGTTTAAATGATAATATTGAAAATAAACTTTTCGTATCTATAGACAAACGACCCATTGATTCCAGGGCAGATTCAGAGATTGAATCTGATGAATCTATCAGTTTAGTTGAAGAGTTTCCAGATAATTTAATAGAACTTGTTTTTATCATTTCCTGGACTGATGGCAATAAGCGAGAGAGTTGGAAACGCAGTTTGTCTTCTAATGGAGGACTTTCTGTAGATTATATTCGTCGATGGCGAATGATCGGCAAGCCATCAAAAAATGCAGCAATAAATCAATATATCACATCATCATCTTTAACAACGACAAACATGATAGATCTGTTTGATCAAGTAGTTTTAACACCCAATGAAACGCTTGTCTATCAAGCACTTCAGACGATTGAACCTAAAATTGAGCGCATTGCTTCTATTACGTCTGAAAGCCACAGATATTTAGAGTCTCGTGGTGGATTTGTCGTGCGTCTTTCTGACAGTGATCAGCGTGTTCCGATTGGGAGTATGGGGGATGGAATATGGCGGATGTTGGGTCTAGCATTATCAACGGTATGTGCTAGGGGCGGAGTATTGCTGGTTGATGAAATTGATACCGGATTACATTTCACAGCAATGGAAGATATGTGGAAACTTATTTTTGAAACAGCAAAAAAACTCAATGTACAAGTTTTCGCGACGACTCATAATAGTGATTGTTGGACTAGCTTGGCTAGCCTTGCGAGTCAGGAACAAGACACTGAGGATGGAATTACAATTCAACGAATAGAACCCGGTAAAGAAACGGGTGTTCTTTTTACTGAACGTCAGATTATCATCGCGGCTCAACGAGGGATTGAGGTACGTTAGAAATGGCAAGCAAGTATTATCCGAAGAAGCTTATTGTAGAGGGAGATCAGGACAAACGAGTTATACCAGAGCTAATTGAAGCTAATGGAATTCCTTGGAAAGAGATAGAAATTAAAGTTCCTTACATTGAATCCTATGGAAGTAATAACTTTATTGATGCAGATGTAATCTCCACAGAACTGAAAGCGTCAGGATTGACAACATTAGGATTAATAGTGGATGCAGATGATAATTTATCTGCACGCTGGACAAGTATCAGAAACGCCTGCTTAAAAAGTATTCCTGACTTTCCGGAACAATTACCAAAAACAGGATTAATTCATAGTACAAAGGGAATTAAATTTGGCATCTGGATTATGCCCGATAACCAAAAGAGCGGAATGTTAGAGACATTCTTAGCCTACATGATACCCGATGAGAGTGAACCGTTTTGGGAATATGCCCAAGAAGTCGTAACAGAAGCCAAACATAGAGGCGCACCCTTTAAAGATGCTCATCTTGATAAAGCGAATATCTACACCTGGCTAGCGTGGCAAAATCCACCCGGACGACAATTGCATAACGCTATCATGGAGCGTATTTTGAATCCCCAACATCCCCAAGCTCAACCGTTTATGACGTGGTTTAAGAACTTATACGAGCTGTAATTTTATTAATTATTTTTCAATAATTAATAATTAAAAATTATCGCAATATGAGACGTTACTGTCTTACCATTTCAACCGACATACGGTTTCACAAGAAATGACGCATCCTCTTGATGAGAATGTCTCAGTTCTTGAGCTTTATTTACGGCTGTTTTCATATCATCATAAGGACCTGCCCAGAGGTAAGATCTCACTAATTGATCATCACCAGCGAGTGACCCATAAACCGTATAATAAACCCCATAACGGGTGTTGGAATCAGTATCAATTACTTTTCTGAGCATAATAGTTCCTCGATTAGACTTTCAAACCAAATCGAATCGTATTCTTCCAAGCTGCCGCTTCAACTCTCGTAAGCGGCAGTCATTGAAACTGTATCTGATCGAACATCGGCAAAGATAGACAACTGCTCCCAACCGCCCCAATTCCCTCTAAACTAAGATGAGACTATTCCCATCCCATCATGCCCCCAACCATTGCCTTAATTGCCCACGATCGCAAAAAAGACGATATTGCTAACTTTGCCAAACAATATACATCGGTTCTCTCCCGTTACCGCTTAATCGCCACTGGAACCACCGGACAACGCATTCAAGAACGGAGTAAGTTAGAGGTAGAGTGCCTCTTATCGGGTCCCGTGGGCGGAGATGCCCAAATTGCGGCTGAAGTGGCTCAAGGTCAGGTGATTGCGGTGATTTTCCTCATCGATCCCCTTTATGCTCAACCTCATGAACCTGACATTCAGGCATTATTACGCATCTGTAATGTTCACAACGTCCCTCTCGCTACTAATCTTGCCACGGCTGAAGCAATTATTGCCAATTTTGCCAAAAATCGCTTTGCTTACCTGATTTTTAACCCAGTTTCGGGTCAAGGGAACGCGGAGAAGGATTTGGCACTTATTCAGCAGCTCTTAAAACCCCAACTTCATCTAGATATCCACTTGACGACTCCCGATCGCTCGACTGTAGAGTTAACTCAAGATGCGATCGCCTCTGGTGCTGATCTGATTATCGCCTCGGGTGGAGATGGCACTGTCTCGGCTGTTGCGGGTGCTTTGATTGACACCGGGATTCCCTTGGGGATCATCGCCCGGGGGACTGCTAATGCTTTTGCTGTGGCTTTAGGAATTCCCACAAATCTGCGAGCCGCCTGTGAGCTGATTTTATCGGGCATGACGCGGGTTATCGATGCCGCACGTTGCAATCAGCATCCGATGATTTTGCTAGCTGGGATTGGCTTTGAAGCTGAAACCGTGGAACGAGCAGATCGAGAAGCAAAAAAACGCTTGGGAGTCTTAGCTTATATTTTGGCAGGGATGCAACAACTCAACGAACACAACGTTTTTGAGACGGAATTGGAGATTGCTGGGATTACCAGTCAGTGTCAAGCCGGAGCAATTACCATCGCCAATGCTGCACCGCCAACGTCTCTGTTGGCACAGGGGATGGGGGAAGTGATTGCTAATGATGGGTTGTTGGAGGTGACGATTAGTACCCAAAACACCAAAATCGAAGCCGTGGATGCGATCGTTGATTTACTCGGTGCTGCGCTGATGCGGAGAGCCGCCCGTCGGGAGGATACAATTTGTGTAAGGACTGGGCAAATTAAAGTAACCACCAACCCTCCTCAAAAAGTTGTCGTCGATGGGGAAATTATCGGCACAACTCCGGTCAACATTGAATGTATTCCCCAGGGATTAACTGTAATTGCTCCCTTGGAAGAGTCAAAACCTGCCAATGAAAAACCACCCGTTAGTGAACCCGATCTAATCCCAGGAGTAAGTGATGAGTAATATGCATGACTATAACTTTGAGCAACGCAAGCTTTTATCAGCGCTATGCCATGGATCGATATTTTTGAGTTCCGCTCTGATCTCTGTCGCGATCCCGATTGTGATTTTGTTTGTGACGGATGATCCCATTGTTAAGGCAAATGCTAAAGAAGCGCTAAATTTTCACATTAACCTTTATATCTATGCCTGCATTTCTATCGTGCTAATCGTTGTCTTGATTGGTTTCTTCTTACTGGCTCTTTTAGGCTTAGTCAGTCTGATCATGCCGATTCTTGCCCTAATCAAGGTTCTGGATAATGCCAACCAACCCTACCGCTATCCTTTTATCTTTAGATTAGTTTAAGTGATGACGACTGGGAAACGTCTGTGGCATTCTCCACCCTCTACCTTAGTCCTGTCAGCCCAACAGATCCATGTTTGGCAAGCTGATCTGAATCGATCGCTGGCACAGATAGAGAGATTTGCACAACTCCTTTCCCCGGATGAACAACAGCGGGCTTCTCGATTTTACTTTGAGCGCGATCGCAATCATTTTATTGCAGGTCGTGGGATTTTGCGGACAATCCTAAGTCGCTATTTAAATCAACCGCCCAATCAAATCCAGTTTGACTATAGTTCCCGTGGTAAACCCGCCTTAGCGACTATCAACCCAGAGAATACTCTTGGTTTTAATCTGTCTCATTCTCATGGATTAGCCTTGTATGCCCTATCACCAACCCTGAAACTGGGGATCGATCTAGAATATATGCGTCCGATGCCCGATGCCCAGAAACTGGCACAACGTTTCTTTACGCCGAGGGAATATGCCGCAATTGAGACTCTGAGTGGGGATCAGCAGCAAATTGCTTTTTTCAATGGCTGGACACGCAAGGAAGCTTATTTAAAGGCGACAGGTGATGGGTTAGCTGGGTTGTCAGAGATTGAGGTGTCTCTCATCCCTGGAGAATCGGCTAAGCTGCTGAGTATCGCTGGAGACTCCAACGCGGCTGCTCATTGGTCTGTCTATCCCCTTACCCCAGCATCCGATTATGTGGCGGCTGTAGCAATTCCAGGACAGGATTGGCAGATAGACTGTATTGAGTTTGACAATTAACTAGACTAATTCGACGCGATCGCAGATAGTTTGGCAAAAGAGTGAGTTTTGCTCAACTTGCGGGGGGTGAGGTGGAGCCACTAGAATTACGGAATGATACTGAGAGATGATAACCTCTGGATCGAAAATAAATTCACTATAGTCAGCCAAATCATCCAATCCCAACACATTTAAGACGATCTCAGATAAAATCCAAGTCGTCACTTTGAAACATGCCTTTTTCCACTGCTTATGCCTACTCATAGACTCTAGGCTCCTGCGATAGGTGGCTGAGGTTTTGCCTTTTGTCTCGAATAGTGGTGTTTCGAGCGATACAATCACTGCGAGTGGCTCAATCCCTACTGGTAAATTCCGTGTGATTACCTTGATTTCAGCAAGTTTTACAAAAACTTGTTCAGAACTTATGCATTCCTTTATCTGTAGAGACTGAATGATTGTACCTAAAGGCTACAAATATTGACTACACCCCATTTCATGCGTTAGTTCTTTGCTTGTGCCAAGACATAAATACTCACAACTTGGCTTTCATCCAATACCCTAACTAAAGTTATGTAAAGGGTGACACCTGCAACGCAGTGCTGTATGTAAAGTTTTCATGAAAATTAGGGTAGGCAGATCAACCACACTACCCAAACTAGAGGCGCTTTTGTTGCGTCTCTCCACTCCTCTCAAGACTGATTACCGGAAAAGCGATGGGTGAAGGCTCCCACGCTCTTTAGCTGGGAGATGAAACCGAGCGAACCGTCTAGGTAGCGAATAAATTCGCCAGTCAAATAATTCGGATAACGTTCTACTATTGTGGTAATGTAAATACAAGT
>NZ_JAVJRX010000090.1:0-18800 GCF_040219735.1 Coleofasciculus sp. G1-WW12-02
ACTTGTATTTACATTACCACAATAGTAGAACGTTATCCGAATTATTTGACTGGCGAATAAATTCGCTACCTAGACGGTTCGCTCGGTTTCATCTCCCAGCTAAAGAGCGTGGGAGCCTTCACCCATCGCTTTTCCGGTAAAAATGGATCACAATTGAACTGATAAACCTCGTTATCTCTAGGATGGATAAGTCTAAGCGTCTAAAATCCAAAATCCGATCCTAGTCTCATCGTTAAACACCATGCCCAAATCTCCCAAATCCCTCAGCGGTAACCAAATCCGACAAACGTTCCTGGAATTCTACGAAAAACGGCAACACCAGGTTTTGCCGTCGGCTTCCTTAGTCCCCGAAGATCCCACAGTGTTACTCACCATCGCGGGGATGCTACCCTTTAAACCGATATTCCTGGGACAACGCCAGTCGGAATTTTCCCGCGCCACCACCTCGCAAAAATGTCTCCGCACCAATGATATAGAGAATGTGGGACGCACGGCGCGACACCATACCTTCTTTGAAATGCTGGGCAATTTTAGCTTTGGCGACTATTTTAAAGAACAAGCGATCGCGTGGGCATGGGAATTATCCACGAAAGTCTTTGAATTACCCCCAGAACGCCTGATAGTGAGTGTGTTTAGAGAGGATGACGAAGCCTTTGCCATCTGGCGGGATAAAATTGGTATCCCAGCTCATCGTATCCAGCGTATGGGCGAAGAAGATAACTTCTGGGCATCGGGTCCTACGGGTCCTTGTGGTCCTTGTTCAGAAATTTATTACGACTTCCACCCGGAAAAAGGGGACAAGGCTATCGATTTAGAAGATGACACCCGGTTTATTGAGTTCTATAACCTGGTGTTCATGGAATACAACCGGGATATTGAGGGGAATCTTACCCCCCTGAAAAATAAAAATATTGACACCGGCTTGGGATTAGAACGGATGGCGCAAATCCTCCAGCAGGTTCCCAATAACTACGAAACTGACCTGATTTTCCCGATCATCAAAACCGCCGCTGAGATTGCTGGACTTGATTACGCCAAAAGTGATGAGAAGACTAAAGTATCCCTAAAAGTCATTGGTGATCACATTCGCGCCGTGGTTCATCTCATTGCTGATGGCGTTACCGCCTCGAATAATGGGCGCGGTTATATCCTGCGTCGTTTAATCCGGCGAGTGGTGCGCCATGGGCGGTTAATTGGCATTGCCCAAGGAGAGTTTACCACCCAAGTTGCAGAAAGTGCGATCGCACTGGCAGAAGACGCCTATCCGAATGTGCGACAACGGAACGATTCGATTAAAGCTCAATTGCAACGAGAAGAATCTCAATTCCTCAAACGCATAGAAAACGGCGAGAAATTATTGGCAGATATTCTGGCGACAAACCCCCAGCAAATTTCCGGGATGGATGCCTTTACCCTCTATGATACTCATGGATTCCCCTTAGAATTAACCCAAGAAATTGCCGAAGAACAAGGAATTACTGTAGATTTGGCAGGCTTTGAAATTGAAATGGAGAAGCAGCGCCAACGGGCGAGAGATGCCCATGAAACCATTGATTTGACGGTACAGGGAAGCTTGGATAAGTTAGCTGAACATATCCAGGGCACGACGTTCTTGGGGTATAGTGAACCGCATTCTATCGCCCAAGTTGAAGCCTTGTTAGTCGAAGGTAAAGCGGTAGAATCAGCAGAATCTGGTACTGATGTTCAGATTATTTTAGACCAAACCCCCTTCTATGCCGAATCCGGGGGGCAAATTGGCGATCGCGGCTATTTATCGGGCGATAATTTAGTGGTACGGATTGAAGATGTAAAGAAAGAATCCGACTTCTTTGTCCATTTTGGTCGCGTGGAACGGGGAACGATAAATCTGGGGGATACCGTTACCGCTCAAATTGACCGCGCCTGTCGTCGTCGCCTCCAAGCGAATCATACGGCGACTCATTTATTACAAGCGGCGCTGAAAAAGATTGTTGATCTATCTATTTCCCAAGCCGGTTCCTTAGTTGCTTTTGATCGGCTGCGGTTTGACTTCCATTGTTCCCGTTCCCTGACTGCAGAGGAATTGGCACAAATTGAGGAGCAAATTAATACTTGGATTGCTGAAGCTCATGGCGCAGATGTCACCATAATGTCCCTTACAGACGCCAAGGCAAAAGGTGCGATCGCGATGTTTGGCGAAAAATACGCTTCGGAGGTACGGGTTATTGATTTCCCTGGTGTTTCTATGGAACTCTGTGGCGGGACTCATGTGAATAACACGGCGGAAATTGGTGTATTTAAAATCGTCTCCGAAACGGGGGTTGCTTCCGGTATTCGGCGCATCGAAGCGGTAGCCGGTCCTGCGGTATTGGATTATTTGAACCTGCGGGATAAAGTGGTCAAAGAATTATGCGATCGCTTTAAAGTCAAACCCGAAGAAATCCCAGAACGAATTACCAATATCCAGAACGAACTCAAAGCCTCTCAGAAAGAATTAGACGCCGTGAAACAAGAATTGGCTTTAGCCAAATCTGATCAGTTATTGAGTCAAGCTGAATCGGTGGGCGAGTTCAAAGTTTTAGTGGCAAATCTAGGAGACATTGAACCCGACGCCCTGAAAACCGCAGCGGAACGACTTCAGCAAAAATTGGGCGAAAGTGCGGTTATTTTAGGTTCATCTCCTACAGAAGGAAAAGTTAGTTTAGTCGCGGCGTTTAGCACCAAAGTCCAGAAAGACAAGAAACTACAAGCGGGTAAATTTATTGGTGAAATTGCCAAACTTTGTGGCGGTGGCGGTGGGGGACGCCCCAATTTAGCCCAAGCTGGGGGACGAGACGCTAGTAAGCTACCGGAAGCCTTGGATACGGCAAAACGTCAGTTAATTGAACAGTTGCAGTAATCATGTATGGTGGGCAATGCCCACCTTTTTTGCCCTATAAATTAGGCAAGGTATAGTGGTGCATTACGGCAAGATCGAGATGAAAGGAATTATAATAAGTCTAATCATGCCTAATGCATCCTATTAAACGCTAAAAATGATTACTAAACCAGAAAAAGAAAATATCGTCATAAAGATATGTTTTATAGGTTTGCTACTTTCATCTCTCCTGAGTCGGGTAAAATTCACTTATTTTAGTTCTTTTAGCCTGAGTATCCATTATCTCTTGATTCCTTTATTTTCCACTCTATTAATTCTTTTGAACCTAAAAAGCCTAAAACAATTTTGTATTGCTCACTCAAAAATATTGGTAGCTACTGGATTATTATATATCTGGATATTGGTCTGTGCATTTTTTAGCAATTTTCCAGCCACTGCCCTAACTTATACGATAAAATACACCAATTATTTTTTCATCTTTATTGCTTTTTTAAGCCTAAACTTTCCCAAACCGAAAAACATCAAATATTACTGCCTAACTCTATTAGTTATAATACAAGTCATAGCTATTTTAGGTTGGGTAGAAATAGTCTTCCCCAAAATGTGGATGTTTAGACTTTTAAAGTATCCCAGCTTCCATCCTCAGATTGGTTCAATCATGCAAAACCCAAATCAGTTTGGCGTTTTAATGGCGATAGGCGCGAGTTTGACTCTGATTCTATACCAGAAAAAAGTTATTTCTACAATTTACTTCTATATCAGCGAAGTACTGTTGGTTATTTCCCTAGCAATTTCTACAAGCCGAAATGCCTGGTTAGTGTTTATTTTAGGGTTAGTTCTACTTAGGGGAACAAAAATAATCAATAACATTAAGTTTATTTCGTTGTCTTTCTTGTTAGTTATTTGTATCTTATTGTATCCCCCTGCCAATTATAAACTAGGACTAATCAATAGTAATATATTTCCTGGATTTGAGCTATTGAATCAAAACTTTCCCAATCCGAGTTCCCTTGAAACAAAAATATCAAATCCCAAATCAACAGCTTTGTCGAGATTAGCTTTATGGAAAGCGGCTATTAGTGAAATGACTAAACAACCAATAACAGGCATAGGACTAGGCGTTTTTGCAGAACATATAGGAAAACAAGTTTTTGGGGTCAAAGGTTTTCACGCCCATAATATATTTTTAAATATAGGTGCAGAACTGGGAATACCTGGATTACTAATATTTATTGGTTTCTTGTTGAAAATAGCATCGGATCTCAAGCCGAGTAATTTTGTCACTGTGATCATACTTCTATTTTTAGCATCGCAAATGCTTGACTTTTTCATTGAGGACTATACTTTTACAACGATTGAGCTGTATTTTTTATCCCTAGCAGTTATATCCGGAACAAAAGTTAAACCAACGCTCAAGTAAATTTGGATTTTACCATGACTCAACAACACCGATTAAAAAACAATCATTTCTATCTCATATTCCCTAATATCTTTGAATTTAAGGGAGGAGTGCAGGTTTATTCAGCTTTCTTGCTCAAATCATTACAAGAGTTATATCCAGATGCCAATTATGACATTTTTATAAAATATGATAAAAACGATTCAAAAAATCTGCAAAATCTCCAATTTCTACCCCAGACTAAATTTCACTATTTCGGACATTTTCCCCGATTGCTACAAACTATACTTTTGGCAATTACAATAATTGTACAAGGCATTTGGCAGCGTCCAAGTTTAGTAATATCTACCCATATCAACTATGCGATCGCTTGCTATATACTTCAACGAATAAATGGAGTCCCTTACTGGTTCATTGCTCATGGTACTGAGGTTTGGTCTACACAAATAAAATCCCACAAACTCGTATTACAGGGAGCCGAAAAAGTCATTGCTGTTAGTGAATATACACGAGAAAGATTAATCAAAGAGCAAAATATTGACACCGATAAAATTCATATATTATTTAATACTTTTGATGCCAAACAATTCCAGATAAAGTCTAAACCAACTTACTTACTACAACGGTATAATATAACCCCCAATCAACCGATAATATTAACAGTAGCTCGCCTGGGTCGTATGGCTAAGCATAAAGGCTACGATCAAATTCTCCATGCTTTAGTCAAAATTCGTCAGCATATTCCCAATGTTCACTATATTCTCGCGGGTAAAGGTGATGATAGACCGAGGATTCAAACCTTAATTACCAGCTTGAACCTCGATGATTGCGTGACTTTGCCGGGATTTTTGACAGATGAGGAATTATGCGATCACTATAACCTTTGTGATGTGTTTGCGATGCCCAGTCAGGGGGAAGGCTTTGGCATTGTCTTTTTAGAAGCATTAGCTTGTGGTAAACCTGTGTTAGCCGGGAATCAAGATGGTTCTGTTCAACCTCTGGTTAGTGGGGAATTAGGATGCTTAGTTGATCCCAATGATGTAGAGGATATTGCTACCAAACTCATTGAAATTCTCCAAGGACATTATGGGAATAAAATGGTGTATAATCCAGAAGGGTTACGAAAAAGAACAATTGAATTGTTTGAATTGAATCAGTTTAAAACAACCCTGGCAGCATTATTGTCTTCTAATTTAAAATAAGCCCCGACACCCGCCAAGAACTCAAGTTCTTGGCTTATAGCTTAAGTCCATTAAAATGGACTAGAACTAGAGATGCAGTCCTATGCTAGATAACTGCAAGGGTTTAGTTCCTGGGGTTTCAACCCAAGATGGTTTAACGCCAGTGGTGCAAGATATAAGTATTAACGTGAAGTTTTCCTGGGGTTTTCTCAACCTAACCGCTTGCCTTATAGGAGAAACATGAGTTTATAGGCGGACACATTTTCCCATTATAAAAAATTATCCCCCAAAACCGAAACCTTGTCAAGCGATCGCGTCCGATCAAATCCGGTCAAATCCGGTTGAATACTCACACAAGACAGACGGCAGAAGGTAGCAACAAAGAAGAGAATACAAAATTGGTTTGAGAACTTTTTGAGAGAGTGCAACGTTGCGCTTCTCAATCCATTTACTTGATTTGAAGAACTTTTGAAAGCCAAACAGCACTATCAGCAAGCCTCAACGCCAACAGACAAACAACTTGCGATCGCACCCCTGATATTGGCAACAGAAGAAACCGCCGCCGTAGCTAGACAAATGGGATAAGGGTCTGCCAAACTAGAAGATAATCTTGAGCATCTTCATCATGAATCGCCTCAATCACCGCGCCTATAAAATTCTCTGTGCAGAAGTGCACCACTGCACCGGAGACTCCCCAGTCAATCAGGTGGAACGACAAATCGTCCTCAAGCGGTTAAAAAAACTGCGATCGCAACCCGGTTCCCCCGCTTCATTAGCCGAACTACGAGAAACGGTTGTGGATGTGTTACCCCAATTCAGTGAAAAAGAACTCAAGAAAGCTGCCAAAGCTAATCAGCCGCCGGGACTACTTAGTAAAATGGCTTGGACAGGGGCAATCCTGGGGAGTATGGCGGGTTTAGTTTGGGTAGTAAACCTGCCTTACCCAATGATCCGGCGTCCAGTGGCGCGGACGGCACCACTCTTACTATTACCCAGTTATATCCAGATGGATCATAACTATCGCCAAACCATTCGCAACGTTGAACAAGCCGATCAACTGATCAATAATGCTACCAGTGCCGCAGATTTCGGCTTAGGGGAAGAAAAAGTTAAGCTAGCCCAAACTCATCTTGACAAATTACCCGTTTGGTTCTTAGGTTACGAACCTAGATTCTACTGTAGCTTATTTAACTGTAGCTGGAAATTCACCTTCGATGAATTTGAAAGCGCTCGTACTAACGTCGCTCGTATGGAAGCCAAGGTATTCCAGGAGAAAAATGCTCAGATTGAACTAGAGAAAGCCGAAACTGTACTCAATCAAGCCAAACAGCAGTACCAGCAAGCCGCAACGCCAACTGATAAACAAAACGCGATCGCACAATGGCGTTCAGCAATTGATCAATTAGAGCAAATTCCCTCAGCTACCCTCGCCGGACAAACCGCGAAAACCAAGTTCCTCGCTTATCAAAGGGACTTTCAGCAAGTGGTTGGCTTTGCGGCGGATAACCAGCGTACCGGTTACCTGATTGGTGCGGCTCAAGAATTTGCTTTTGCGGCGGCTAAAGCGGCTCAAAATCCGCCCCACACCGTAGCTGAATGGCAACAAATCCAGAAACTTTGGCAACAAGCGATCGCGCGATTGGAAAAAGTACCTCTAGATGATCAAGGTTATCTACAAGCCCAAAAATTACTTGCCACTTATCAAACTAACTTAGGTATTATCCAAACTCGCTCCTCAGCCGAGGCAGAATCAATACAAGCCCTCGATGAAGCTCAACGTCAAATTCAACGTTTGCTCGCCAACACACCTACCGATGCGGCGATTGATCGGAATCTGACCCTTAGTCAGCTTCAGGGTATTATTAATCAACTCAATAAGGTACAATCGGGGACAACTTCCTACCCGAAAGCTCAAGAACTTTTGCTCTCAGCCCAAAATAAACTTAAGCAGATTCAACCCTAAAAAAAGTCATTCGTCATTCATCATTATACCAATAATAAACCTTCTATCTTCTGCTATAAAATCTGGAGATGGTTAACCCGGTAAAATAATTGAACGAACCTCTAATGATGCGATCGCCTTGAACCGAATTCAGTTCCTACCCCATTTCCCCCAGCGACTCCTCGGATTACTGCTCACATTTCTCCTACTCCTGATTCCCCTACCCGCCTTAGCCGCCACCCCAGAACGCCAACCCTTAACCCTGGAACTCCTGCAAGAGAGTCTAAAATCGCCGATTCAAAGCGAAGGCGTTTCCACGATTGATCTGCGCCAGTTCGTTATTGACTTAACCAATGAGAATACAGACTTTCAAGATCAGTTCTATCAACAACTCCAAAGCCAGCTAACTCGTTCTAAAACCCCTCTAGCTTTAGATTTAAGTGAATCCCTGATCCAAGGAGAGTTTACGGCTAGTAAATTAGGCTTAAAAACCGCCCTCTCCCAAGCTACGTTACCCTCCTTATTAACTAAACAAGAACAAGCACAATTGGCAAAAGATGCTCGCTTTATCAGCGAATCCAGAGACCAAGTCCCCTCAATTACTGTCTTTCGGGGTACTCTCAAACTAAATCAAACCCGTCTCAGTGGTACGATTAATTTCGCCAATACTTTCTTTCTGCAACACTTAGAAGTATCTGATGCTGTGTTTATCCAGGAAGTGGATTTTTCAGGGAGTAGTTTTAGCCAGTCCGTTGATTTCAGTAATACTACATTTGGTCGAGAGGTTAACTTCAGCAGTGATACCTTCTTTGATCAGGCTGGATTTACTCAGGTGGAGTTTAAAGGGATGGCGAATTTTAGTTTATCTACATTTCATGGGAAGGGGAATTTTAGTCAGGCGGAGTTTGTCCAGCTTGCCAATTTTACCGGAACCCAATGGCTAAAAGATGCGGATTTCCACCAAGTGATTTGGCGCGATCGCACGTTGTTGAGTAAGAGTCGATTTACTCAGTCGTTGTTACTCACCGAGGCGACGTGGGAAAAGTCTATTAGCCTGCGGGGAAGCCAGTTTCAGCAACCGATTTTAATGCGGGATGCGAGTCTACTGGATCAAATGGATTTGAGTAATACGCGCTTTTCCCCCAATGCTTATGTTAATGTCGCCGGGATGACCTTTGACTCCGACGAAGCCAAACTATTTGGTGATGCCGGTCATGTCGGAAAAATTCTATCAGTTCCTCGACTCGAAGGCAATGAGGATGTACTGCGGAATTTAGTCCGGAACTTTCGCGAACAAGAACAAATTCCCGATGGCAATTCTTTAGATTATCTGCGGGAACGGTTGCGACGGGAACAATTGTGGGGACGTCTGGTGGGTAGCCTTTTCCAGTTAATGAATCGCCAGGATACCCCTGTGCGATCGCGCCATTGGCTAATTGATGCTTTACACTGGGCGGGATTGAGTTTACTGCTGCTATTAAGTGCCGATGGTACAAGTTTTGGCTTAGTTTTCGGCATGGGAATGATCGCGATTGCCTATTTCGGATTGCTGTTTTGGTTTCTAGATCGTTGGCGGCGACGTTATCCTAAACCGATTCTACCCACCTCCCTAGAAACACTGTACATGGTGGGGAGTGGGGCGGCGGCTACTGTGGGGGGTGCGATCGCAATTTTTCAAACCAGTGAACAACCGTGGCTGACGCTATTGTGTTTGGCGGGAATTCTTTTACCGATACCCTTACTGCTAGTGTGGCGACTGTATCGTCAAGGGCGCTATCATGCCCTAATCGATGTTACTTATTTTGTCGAAGATGGGGGGATGCGGCAATTACGCCTGCTGATTGGACGCCTCCCGATTATGCCTCGGTTTGGCTTTTTCCGCGATCGCTATATGCCGATTCTTTGGGATCGTCGCTGGAATTGGCTAAATTATTATGATTTTAGTTTTAATAATTTACTTAAGTTTGGTTTTAATGATATTCGCCTGAGAGAGGAACATGTTCCCGGTATTATTATGACCTTGGCTTGGTATCAGTGGGGTTTGGGTCTTGCTTATATTGCCCTGCTATTGTGGACGCTTTCTCGGACGATTCCTGGGCTAAATTTACTAATTTATCTGAAATAGTAACACTGTTACCCAAATCCCCCAAGTCATCAAATCCCAACATAACCGCCGCGACGAATTTCCCTCAGACCATATAAAATAAACAGGATTCACGAATAGTCACGCAATCACCGACACCTATGCCTCGCCGCGACGATCTTCACAAAATTCTGATCTTGGGTTCTGGTCCCATTGTTATTGGACAAGCCTGTGAGTTTGATTACTCTGGCACTCAGGCGTGTAAAGCCCTCCAGCAAGAAGGCTACGAAGTGGTACTGGTTAACTCCAACCCAGCCACGATCATGACCGACCCAGAAACCGCAGACCGCACCTACATTGAACCCCTGACTCCGGAAATTGTGGAGAAGGTGATTGCCAAAGAACGACCAGACGCCCTATTGCCGACAATGGGCGGTCAAACTGCCTTGAATATTGCCGTTACCCTGGCGAAAACCGGTGTTCTCGACAAATACGGCGTCGAGCTCATTGGTGCTAAACTCGATGCCATCGAAATGGCAGAAGACCGCCAGCTTTTCAAAGAAGCCATGGGACGCATTGGTATCGGAGTCTGTCCCTCCGGAATCGCCAGTACCCTAGATCAAGCCAAAGCCCTTGCCCAACACATTGGCAGCTACCCCCTAATTATTCGTCCAGCCTATACATTAGGCGGGACAGGCGGTGGTATCGCCTATAACCAGGAAGAATACGAAGAAATGGCACAAGCGGGGTTAGACGCCTCCCCCGTCTC
Organism: Coleofasciculus sp. G1-WW12-02; assembly: GCF_040219735.1. Classification (NCBI taxonomy): domain Bacteria; kingdom Bacillati; phylum Cyanobacteriota; class Cyanophyceae; order Coleofasciculales; family Coleofasciculaceae; genus Coleofasciculus; species Coleofasciculus sp. G1-WW12-02. Next base: position 10,232 of record NZ_JAVJRX010000090.1, read on the forward strand.
TCAAATCTTAGTGGAACAGTCGCTGCTGGGATGGAAAGAATATGAGTTAGAAGTGATGCGGGATCTCGCCGATAACGTAGTCATTATCTGCTCAATCGAAAACCTTGACCCCATGGGCGTCCACACCGGCGACTCGATTACCGTAGCCCCCGCCCAAACTCTCACCGATAAAGAATATCAGCGACTCCGGGATTACTCCATTCAAATTATCCGCGAGATTGGCGTCGAAACCGGCGGCTCAAATATTCAATTTGCCATCAATCCAGTTACCGGGGACGTGATAGTCATCGAAATGAACCCCCGTGTCTCCCGCAGTTCTGCCCTCGCCTCGAAAGCCACAGGGTTCCCCATTGCCAAATTTGCGGCAAAGTTAGCCGTGGGGTACACCTTGGATGAAATTCCCAACGATATCACCCAGAAAACCCCCGCCTCCTTTGAACCCACTATCGACTATGTAGTCACCAAAATTCCCCGCTTTACCTTTGAAAAATTCCCCAACGCCAAACCCGTACTCACCACCCAGATGAAGTCCGTGGGGGAAGCCATGGCAATTGGGCGCACGTTCCAAGAATCCTGCCAAAAAGCCCTACGTTCCTTGGAAATCGGACGCTACGGGTGGGGATGCGATCGCGTCGAAAAACTTCCCTCCCTCGAACAAGTGCGTTCTAGCTTACGTACACCCAACCCGGACCGCATCTTTACCCTGCGTCACGCCTTACAGTTAGGCATGACCGTCGAAGAAATTTATGAACTCACCGCAATTGACCCTTGGTTCCTCGATAAGTTTGCTGATTTACTCGAAACCGAAAAATTCCTCAAGCGCACTCCCTTAAAAAGCTTGACAAAAGAGAATCTTTGGGATATAAAACGTCAAGGCTATAGCGATCGCCAAATTGCCTTCGCGACCAAAACAACGGAAGATGAGGTGCGGGCATACCGGAAGCAACTTGGGGTTGTCGCCGTTTACAAAGTCGTAGATACCTGCGCCGCCGAATTTGAAGCACTAACCCCCTATTACTATTCCACCTACGAAGAAGAAACCGAAGTCATCCCCTCCGATAAGCGCAAGGTGATGATTCTGGGCGGTGGACCCAACCGGATTGGACAGGGAATTGAGTTTGACTACTGTTGCTGTCATGCCGCTTACTCCCTCGCCAAAGAAGGGTTTGAGACGATTATGGTCAACTCCAACCCAGAAACCGTTTCCACCGACTACGACACCAGCGATCGGCTTTACTTTGAACCCCTGACGAAAGAAGATGTCCTCAACATCATTGAAACCGAAAAGCCAGAAGGAATTATCATCCAGTTTGGCGGTCAAACCCCACTCAAACTAGCCGTTCCTCTGCAAGAATTTTTAAACCGTCCAGAAATCCAAGCTGTACTCCCCACAAAAATCTGGGGAACCTCTCCCGACTCCATTGATATTGCCGAAGATCGGGAACGCTTTGAGAAAATCCTGCGCCAACTGGATATCAAACAGCCTCCCAATGGCATCGCCCGCAGTTATGAGGAGGCGTTAAACATCGCCAAGCGCATCGGCTACCCGGTGGTTGTGCGTCCCTCCTACGTCCTCGGTGGACGGGCAATGGAAATTGTCTATTCTGACCTAGAGTTGGAACGTTATATGACCTTTGCGGTACAGGTTGAACCGGAACACCCGATTCTGATTGACAAGTTCTTGGAAAACGCCATTGAAGTCGATGTAGACGCGATCGCAGATCATACCGGTCGAGTGGTGATTGGTGGCATTATGGAGCATATCGAACAAGCTGGCATTCACTCCGGTGACTCGGCTTGTTCCATTCCCTTTATTTCCCTGAGTCCCACGGCAATGGAAACCATTCGCACGAGTACCCATCAATTAGCCACAACGCTGAAAGTTATCGGGTTGATGAATATCCAGTTTGCCGTTCAAGGGGAAACCGTTTATATCCTGGAAGCCAACCCGAGGGCGTCGCGTACCGTTCCCTATGTCTCCAAAGCAACGGGTGTCCCTCTCGCGGCTTTTGCTTCCCGGATCATGGCAGGAGAAACCCTAGAAGCCCTAGGTTTAACCCAGGAACCGATACTCCAGCACATTGCGGTCAAAGAAGCCGTCTTGCCCTTTGATAAATTCCCCGGTACCGATGTCATCCTCGGACCTGAAATGCGGTCCACGGGTGAAGTGATGGGCATTGATACAGACTTTGGTAAGGCATTTGCCAAGGCAGAATTAGCCGCCGGTCAGCTTTTACCTCTTTCGGGTACTGTCTTTGTCTCCACCAATGACCGGGATAAAACCAATGTTGTCCCAGTGGTTCAAGACTTGATGGACTTGGGCTTTAATGTTATTGCCACGGAAGGGACCCGCCAAGCCCTCAAGGATCAGGGGTTGTCGGTTGATTTAATCCTGAAACTGCACCAAGGGCGTCCCCATGTCTTGGATGCGATTAAGAATAAGCAGATTCAGTTGATTATTAATACCCCAACCGGAGAAGATGCCCAAGCCGATGGTCGTTTAATTCGGCGCACCGCACTGGCTTACAAAATCCCAATTGTTACCACGATTGCTGGTGCAAAGGCAACAGCCGGGGCAATTCGTTCATTGAAGTCTCAGCCTTTGGATGTGAAAGCGTTGCAAGACTACATTCACGATATTCACTAAGCAGTGATCGGTATCAACAGTGTCTGGTGATCGATGAGCCACGATCAGGGGTTGCCGATCACAAAATAACCGCCTAAAGTTCAATCCGGGTTTGACTGCAATTGCCTCAATTCCAGCAAATCCAATGGACTTTAGGCGAAAACAGGGATTAGGTTAAGGTAGAATGTATTTGTCTATACTTAAAAAAAAATCATCGACTGATAAATTATCAAAGAAGTACAAATTGACCTGACTAAAGATTACACTGGGAGAAAAATAGACGTAAAATTGGGGTAAGTGGGGTTGTAAGAGAGTCAAGAATGGGTAAAATAGCGTTGTCTGAACGGACAGCCTCTGTACCCCATACTCCCGTTTCACGATAGTGATATCAACTTGGTGTTAGCAGCCGTGGAAATGTGACCTCGACAACAAGCAGCAGGAGCCATCCTTAATCATTCCACCGTAGAATACAGTGTAAGTCATAAACTGCTGCCCCATCGGTCAAATCGCCCAACGTTTTTAATAGTTAAGCAGATTGTGAATCGCGATGGCTGTATCGGTTTCTCAGGCGGCAACATGTCCCAACAGCACTCAAATTCCGGTGTCTTTGAAATCTCTTCCCATCACACCTGTTCCGGATACTCTGGTGATCACCTATCTCCAGATGACCGATCCGACTCAATTCCGTCCGGCGTATCTCAACTACCCCGAGGGGATCAAAATGATGTGTATGGATACGCCTGATGTTGCCTTCTATCGTTTCCTGTACAGTACTGTGGGTAAGCCCTGGCGTTGGCGCGATCGCTTATCCTACTCGGATGAAGAACTGCAAGAGATTCTCACTGCCTCTGAAACCAGTATTCATATCCTCTATGTCAATGGTGCGCCCGCCGGATACATTGAATTGGTCAAGCGTCGCGAGGGACCTTCAGGGCGGTTCTACTCGACAGAAATTGTATATTTTGGGTTGCGCGAAAACTATCTAGGGCGAGGGTTAGGCAAGCATTTACTCAGCCACGGTATTGCTTATGCTTGGAACAAAGGGACGCAACGCCTCTGGATTCATACCAGCAATCTGGATAGCCCCTACGCCCTAGATAATTGCATTAAACGGGGCTTTAAAATCTATCGGATTGAGAAAGAACCCATGCCAGAGTTTTATCGTCAACCCTAACGGGGTGATGGGGGAGCCGGGGGAGCCGGGGGAGCCGGGGGAGCCGACCGTAGTCAAGTATTTTCAAGGAACCCTTATGAGAGTAGCGATCCAGAAAAATTTTACCCACAACTTTAAGCTTGCCAGCCTAGTAGGGTGGGCAATGCCCACCAACCTTAAGTTAGTGCCATTGAACTTAAATTAGATTAAATCAGATATATTGTCTTCACTTGAGATAACGACAGCTGATGCGACCAATGCACAAGTCGCAGAGAAATGGCACAATATTGGTCTGTCGATCTGCCAAAGTCTCAAGCTTAATGGATTAAGGTAGAGAGATAAGTTTTGTCATGCTCCAACCGATCAGGGTTAGCCATTTCCTTAGCTGTCAGCCAACTGATGTATCCATTGCCGTTGAGTGACCGTCGTTAAGCACCAGAGTCAGCGTGAGAGCCTAGAGTTCAGCCTACAGCACTTCCTAACACAGATTCTCCTTTTCGATTGTCAGGTGTACATTTACTAATCTGGGAAACATTTCTACCAATGTATCCAAGCCCATACTACAGCATCACCCACCGACCATGCAGACTATCGAAAAGACAGAAACCCAACTTCTAGAGCTGAAAACCCGCCTGAGTGAAATCAATGATCTCGAAGCCGCCGCGTCTCTGTTGTACTGGGATCAGGCAACTTATATGCCGCCAAAAGGTGCAGCCGCTCGCGGACGACAGCTAGCGACATTGCAACAAATTTCCCATAGTAAATTTATTGAAGAAGCCATGGGTCAGCTTCTAGAGGACTTAAGCTCCCTAGAAGCCAGTTTGCCCTACGACTCTGACGAAGCCAGTTTATTGCGTGTCACCCGCCGCAAATATGAGCGGGCGGCGCGGGTTCCAGCCACGTTTATGGCAAAATTCTCTCGCCATCGCACAGAAACCTACGGTGCATGGGTAGCCGCACGCCCCGAGAATAATTTTGCTGCGGTTGAACCTTATTTGGAAAAAACCCTAGAGTTGAGTCGGGAATTGGCGAACTTTTTCCCAGGATACGATCATATTGCCGATCCGTTAATTGATTTTGCGGATTATGGTATGCAAACGGGCTTTTTGCGATCGCTGTTTACCCAGTTGCGAGACGAATTGGTGCCGATTGTGGAAGCGATTACCGCCCAAAAGGAGACGGATGATAGTTGTTTGCATCAGGATTATCCGGCTCAAGAGCAGTTGGCATTTACCCTGAAAATCATTGAGCAGTTGGGGTATGACTTTCAACGGGGACGACAAGATCAAACCCATCACCCCTTTATGATCAACTTCTCCACAGACGATGTCCGGATTACCACTCGCGTCTACGACAATGACCTCGGACAGGCGCTGTTTAGTAGTATTCATGAAATGGGTCATGCTTTGTATGAACAAGGCATTAGCCCAACCTTAGAAGGAACTCCCTTAGCGGGTGGCACCTCGGCAGGTATTCATGAAAGTCAATCGCGGCTGTGGGAAAATATAGTCGGGCGCAGTCGCGGCTTTTGGCAATTCTTCTATCCCCAACTACAAGCCGCATTTCCCCATCAGCTCAAGGATGTTCCCTTAGAGACATTCTATCGAGCTATCAACAAAGTCGTGCGATCGCTAATTCGCACGGATGCAGATGAGGTTACCTACAACCTCCATGTCCTGATCCGCTTTGACTTAGAACTACAATTGCTCGAAGGGAGTTTAACCGTCCGTGACCTACCAGAAGCGTGGAAAGAACGCTATCGTTCAGATTTAGGGATTGTCCCCGAAACGGATACTGATGGAGTCCTGCAAGATGTTCACTGGTATACCAGTCAAATTGGTGGCATGTTCCAATGCTACACCCTCGGCAATTTGATGAGTGCCCAATTTTTTGAAGCCGCGAACGCGGCTCATCCCGAAATCTTAGCTAAGATTGAGCAAGGACAATTCAGTACATTGCATAATTGGTTAAGAGAAAACATATACCAACACGGTTGCAAGTACACAGCGGCTGAATTAATCAAGGGCGTCACCGGTGCAGATTTGCACATCGCTCCATTCATCCGTTATATCCGGAAAAAGTACGGGCAACTTTACGACTTGTAAGGATTGCCTGAATTTTCCTGTGTTGCTCAACCCCATAAAACACTCGTGCAGCAAGGTTTTGATTAACTGACCTGCTCAATTACCCCTCCTACCCCACGCCCGAAAAAAAGTGGTTACTTTCCTGTTACCGCTTTGGAGTAGGGCGTTTTTTGGGAGTCTTTATTTTGAAGAAAACCCTTGGAACGTTGTAATGCTCAATCTAATCCAGAACGTACTCAATTGTGAAGAACGAAATGATTTGCGCCAATTTGCTAGTCAATTAAAACAGTCAGGACCGAGGTATCTGCTGCGAAACGATATTCTGTCTGATTTTAGTAAATACTGCGCCGACCAGCAGAAACCGGACTATTATTATCATTCGTCTAATCTAGGACGACTGATTTATTACACTCAGGAAATTATTCTCGATCAGGAAAGTCTCTACCTGATCATCCGACCCAAGATTGCCGAACAAGAAGCGTTTCAAGTTCTGGAAGACTTAACAGTTGAGCCGATCACAGTTCAACAACTGCTCGATGTGCGCGATCGCTTCGTCAACCATTATCGTCCCAATGAAGGGGATGTCCTCGAACTTGATTTTAAACCATTTTACGATTATAGTCCAATCATTCGGGACTCCAAAAACATTGGCAAGGGTGTCCAGTTCCTAAATCGCTTCCTTTCGAGTAAACTGTTTCAAGATCCCCGCCAATGGCAGGAATCGTTATTCAACTTCTTAAGTCTCCATGAAGTGCAAGGGACTCAGCTGCTGATTAACGGACGGATTAAAAGCCAGCAGCAGCTTTCTGATCAGGTGAAACTAGCCCTCGGCTTTGTTAGCGATCGCGCCGATAATGAACCCTACGAAACCTTTCGCTTCAATCTACAAGACATGGGGTTTGAAGCGGGTTGGGGGAATACCGCCAGTCGAGTCCGAGAAACCCTAGAAATACTCGATGAACTGATTGATTCTCCCGATCACCAGGGACTTGAGAAATTTCTGTCCCGCATCCCGATGATTTTTCGGATTGTTTTAGTCTCCATCCACGGTTGGTTTGGACAAGAAGGAGTCTTAGGACGTCCCGATACAGGGGGTCAAGTCGTTTATGTTCTGGATCAAGCGCGGAGTTTAGAAAAGCAGCTACAAGAAGATATTAAACTCGCCGGCTTAGAGTTGTTGAATGTCAAGCCAAAAGTGATCATCCTTTCCCGTTTAATTCCCAACAATGATGGCACGCGCTGTAACGAACGCTTAGAAAAAGTTCATGGCACGGATAATGCTTGGATATTGCGCGTTCCCTTCCGAGAATTTAACCCTAACTATACCCATAACTGGATTTCTCGGTTTGAGATTTGGCCCTATCTGGAAACCTACGCCATTGATGCAGAAAAAGAACTCCGGGCAGAATTTCAAGGGGTTCCTGATTTCATTGTCGGTAACTATTCCGATGGTAACTTGGTGGCATTTCTCCTATCCCGCCGCATGGATGTGACTCAGTGTATTGTTGCCCACGCCTTAGAAAAATCTAAATACCTATTCAGTAACCTCTACTGGCAGGAATTAGAAAACCAATATCATTTTTCTATCCAATTTACCGCTGATTTGATTGCCATGAATGCGGCAAACTTCATTATCAGCAGTACCTATCAGGAGATTGTGGGGAAGCCGGATAGTGTGGGTCAGTATGAATCTTACCAGAATTTCACGATGCCGGATTTGTATCATGTTGTGAATGGGATTGAGTTATTTTCACCCAAATTTAATGTTGTACCGCCGGGAGTGAATGAACAGGTTTACTTCCCTTACACCCGTACCGAGGATCGGGTTCCTCGCGATTGTGAACGCTTAGAGGACTTAATCTTTACCTTAGACGATCCGTCTCAAGTCTATGGTACACTGGATGACCCGAAAAAGCGCCCCCTGTTTTCCATTGCGCGTCTTGACCGGATTAAAAATCTGACGGGTTTAACTGAATGTTTTGGCAAGAGTAAAGCATTACAAGAGCAGTGTAACCTGATTTTAGTCGCCGGGAAATTACGCACGGAAGAATCAACGGATAACGAAGAAAAGGATGAAATCGTTAAACTCTATCGACTCATCGACGAATATAATTTACACGGTAAGATTCGTTGGTTAGGCGTGCGCTTACCCAAGCGGGATTCTGGGGAAATCTATCGGGTGATTGCGGATCACCGAGGTATTTTTGTCCAGCCTGCGCTGTTTGAAGCCTTCGGTTTGACAATTTTAGAAGCAATGATTTCGGGGTTGCCAACCTTTGGGACGCAGTTTGGCGGACCGTTGGAAATTATTCAGGATAAGGTGAATGGTTTCTTAATTAATCCCACGAACCTGGAAGAAACGGCTGATAAGATTTTGGATTTTCTCTCCAAATGTGAACAAAATCCAGATGATTGGTTAGAAATCTCAAATCGGGGAATGGAACGGGTGTATAGTACCTATACCTGGAAGATTCACACTAGCAGACTCCTATCCTTGGCGCGGATTTATGGCTTTTGGAATTATACCTCTAAAGAAAAGCGGGAGGACTTGCTGCGGTATATTGAGGCGTTGTTTTATCTCATTTACAAGCCTCGCGCCCAACAATTGTTAGAAGAACATCTGAAGCGTTGAGCCTTTATCACCCCCTTTTTCCACGGCGATTGAAATCGCTGCTACACAAACAAAGTCCGCCTGCGCGGACTAGG
>NZ_JAVJRX010000091.1:0-9389 GCF_040219735.1 Coleofasciculus sp. G1-WW12-02
TATAAACGGACGTGGAGAGGGTGTAAGACCTCATTTGGAGGCAACCTTCAGCGAAGCGTCAACCCCAATCAGCGACCACCCCTAAAAAGGTGGCGTGGTGAGGAATCCCCCGCGCTCTTTAGCCGGGGGAGGATGTCAACGGATAATTAATACTAGGGGTTTTGGAACCCGAATTAATAACAGGGGTTTGGGAACCAAACCCCTACAGAAATTCAATTGAAACCCGTTAACCTTCTCTTTACGAATGAGGGGTATCCTACAAGAGACTTACCGTAGTGTAATTGTCTTTGAGGCTTAGTTAAATGGTGTTCCGTCTCGCTTTCATTAATCCAGCTCGTTTAGTCCGCTCCGTTTCTGTACTCGCTCTAGCCGTCAGCCTAGCGGCGTGCGGAAATCAAAGCACTGACACGGGAGAGACCGATCAAACAGGTATCGCAGGTGAGGGAAGCGACAAACTCGCCCTGGCTGAACCTGTAGCGCTCACCGGTGCTGGTGCATCGTTCCCCGCCCCGATATACCAGCGTTGGTTCCAAGAACTCAGCACTGAATATCCGAAACTCCGGGTCAACTATCAATCCGTCGGTAGTGGCGCTGGTGTGGAACAGTTTCTCCAAGGTACAGTAGACTTCGGCGCTAGCGATGTTGCCATGAATGACGAAGAAATAGAGCAAGTTGATAGAGGCGTTCTCATGCTGCCGATGACGGCTGGTAGTATCGTACTGGCATACAACCTGAATGGGATAGAAAACCTGCAACTGCCACGGGATGTGTATGTGGATATTCTCCTCGGTAACATTACCAACTGGAATGACCCAGCAATTGCGGCGGCAAACGAGGGTGTAGAGTTGCCCGATGAAAAGATTAACGTGATTCACCGTTCCGACGGTAGTGGAACCACAGGCGTCTTTACCAAACACCTGAGTACGATTAGTCCAGAGTGGCAAGAAAAAGTTGGGGAAGGCAAAACCGTCGAGTGGCCCACCGGGATTGGGGCAAAGGGAAATGAAGGGGTTACGGCTCAGATTCAACAAACGGAAGGTGCAATTGGCTATGTCGAATACGGCTACGCCAAGCAGAATGACCTCAACTATGCTGCCTTGGAAAACCAATCGGGGAATTTTGTCAAGCCTACTGATGAATCGGCGTCAAAAACGTTAGAAGCTGTGACTTTGCCAGAAAACCTGCGGGCATTTATTTCCGATCCCGAAGGCGAGGAATCCTACCCCATTGTTAGCTATACTTGGCTTTTGGCTTACCAGGACTATCCTGAGCCGGAGACGGCGAAATCTTTAGAAGCAACAATTGAGTATATGTTGACTGAAGGTCAAGAAATTGCCCCAGAGTTAGGGTATGTGAAGCTACCGCAAAATGTGAGGGAAAAAGTGGCAGAGGCGGCTGATGTGATTAGCCCAGATTATGACATTGACGTTAGCCAATAGGATTACGCGACCTGAGGGAGATGAGGCAGTTGTGAGTTTATTCACAATTATTCCACTCGTTGGGGCGGGTTTAGTGCCATCAGGGTAAACAAGAAAAGATAACAGTTAAACCCGCCCCTACATAAAACTCTACCTTCCTCAGATGCTACGTTTGAACTGTTCGCTGGTATTGTGGAAATTCTGATAACTTGGTTCACTTTGATCAATTATGACCACACAAGCTGAATCCCATTCAGCAGTACTCCCCGAACGGTCGAGGGTTGAAAAGACTCTGGACCGGGGGTTTGTCTGGCTGGCTCGCATCTTGACGCTGTCAGTTGCGGGAATTTTAATCTTCATCGCGATCACAGTGGGCATAGAAGCCTTGCCCGCGATCCGGGAATTTGGTCTGAACTTTCTGGTCAACAGCGCGTGGAACCCCGTAGAAGACAATTATGGGGCGTTACCCATGATCTACGGGACGCTGATGAGTGCCGCGATCGCACTGCTGTTTGCTGTACCTCTGGGAATTGGTACCGCTGTGTTTTTGAGCGAAGACTTTCTGCCCAAATCAGCGCGGATGACTCTGGTGTTTATGGTGGAACTGTTAGCGGCGATTCCTAGTGTGGTTTACGGGCTATGGGGCATTTTTGTTTTGATTCCTGTCCTGATTCCTCTTGAGGAGTGGCTGCATAACAACTTCGGCTGGATTCCTCTGTTTAGTACAGAGCCTACACGAGTGGGTATGTTTCCGGCGGGTATTATTTTAACGATTATGATTTTGCCAATTATCACGGCAATTTCTCGCGATTCCCTGGCGTCTCTACCTCCAGATCTGCGACAAGCATCTCTGGGCTTGGGAGCCACCCGCTGGCAAACTATCTTTCGGGTTCTGATTCCGGCTGCATTTTCGGGCATTGTCGGTGGCATAATGTTAGGGCTAGGTCGAGCGATGGGAGAAACCATGGCAGTGACCTTGCTGATTGGTAATGCCAATCAACTTAATTTTTCTATACTTGCTCCAGCCAACACCATCGCCTCCCTTTTAGCGAATCAATTTGCTGAAGCTTCAGGTTTACAGGTTGCGGCTTTAATGTATGCCGGGTTCGTGCTATTTGTCTTAACACTAATCGTTAATATTCTGGCGGAGTTGATTGTGCGCCAAGTTAAGAAGTTTTAAGGTGAGATAGTGGGAGCAGGAAAGTAGAGACGTAAGGCGTGGAACGTCTGCACAAAGGGAATTTTAAGTTCATTCAAAACCAGGTTCCCTCTCTCGAAGGGTCAAAACGTCAAAACTTGAAAACTTTATGTCAGAAAATATCCAAGATCAACAACCTGAAGACTTTCCCACTCAAAGTTTTACTCGTTCATACACGAGTGGGCGATCGCTGTTTGGCATCGTGATGACTATCCTAGCCGGAGCTTGCCTAGTTATTGCCCTGATTCCGTTGTTTGCCGTTATTATCTATGTGATCATCAAAGGATTTAACCGCCTGAACTTAGACTTATTTACGGAATTGCCACCGGCGGCGGGTTTATCCGGTGGTGGTGTGGGCAATGCGATTGTCGGTACGTTGATTGTGATTGCGATTGGGGCGCTGATTAGTTTTCCCATTGGGGTTTTAGCCGCCGTTTATCTGTCAGAATTTAGTTCGGGTTCAATTGCTCGCTGGATTCGCTTTGCCACTAATGTTTTGAGTGGTGTCCCTTCAATTATTGCCGGGATATTTGCTTACGGGCTGATTGTGCTTGGACCTGGATTCATCCCCTGTTCAGGTAGCTTTTCCGCATTGGCGGGAGGCGTAGCACTGGCGGTACTGATGCTACCGATCATCATCAGAACCACAGATGAAGCCCTACAAATTGTGCCTCAGGACGTGCGCTGGGCGTCTGTGGGTGTGGGAGCTTCGGAATATCAAACCGTATTGAGAGTGGTTCTACCCGCCGCTTTACCCGCCATCTTGACGGGAACTACCTTGGCGGTTGCTCGCGCCGCTGGCGAAACAGCCCCGCTGATTTTCACAGCTCTATTCACCTTCTTCTGGCCCTCAGGTATATGTCAACCGACTCCCTCCCTGGCTGTGTTAGTTTACAATTTTGCTACCTCGCCTTTTTCGGATCAGCAAGAATTAGCTTGGGCGGCTTCTTTAATCCTGGTGGCTTTGGTCTTATTAACCAGTGTAATTTCTCGCTGGGCAACTCGGAAAAGCATTTACTGACTTATTGATTATGAATTATCAAATTAACCGACCTATATAGAATAAAATCTGAAGTTCAATAAAGTTCTAAGTTCTAAAGAAAACCTACTTGTTGGAACAAGATGCCAACTCAAAAATCAGTGGAAATTATCATGGAATCTCATCGGAAAATGTCCGAGCCAAATCAAGCCAATGAGCAATCAACAGAAACGGTTTTACGAACGGAAAACCTAGATATTTACTATGGCAAATTTTTAGCGGTTAAGGGGGTGTCTATAGCAATTCCCAAAAACCGGATCACGGCTTTTATCGGTCCTTCGGGTTGTGGTAAAAGCACATTGATCCGCTGCTTCAACCGTCTCAACGATTTAATTGATTCATTTCACATTGAGGGTAAAGTTTACTATCGCCAGAAAGACCTTTATGACAAAAAGGTCGATCCGGTAGAGGTACGACGGCGGATTGGTATGGTGTTCCAAAAACCCAACCCATTCCCCAAATCAATTTATGACAATATTGCCTATGGTGCCAGGGTGAATAACTATAAAGGTAATCTAGATGAATTAGTTGAAAACTCCCTACGCGCTGCAGCTTTATGGGATGAGGTCAAAGATAAGCTAAAAACCAACGGAATGTCTTTATCGGGGGGACAACAGCAACGGTTATGTATTGCCCGTGCGATCGCGATTAACCCAGATGTGGTATTAATGGACGAACCTTGTGCTTCTCTTGACCCGATTTCAACCCTTAAGGTTGAAGATTTAATGCACGAACTGAAACAAAAGTACAGTATTGTGATTGTGACGCACAATATGCAGCAAGCCACAAGGGTTGCTGATATGACCGCCTTCTTCAATGCCAAAGCCACAGAAAAGGGCGGAAAGCAAGGGTACTTAGTCGAGTATGACGAAACTGAAAATATCTTCCAAAATCCCAAGGAGGAAGCCACGAAAGACTATGTAAGCGGACGATTCGGTTAAGTTCCATCGTCCCCAACAAATCCTCGCTTCAATCCACGGATATACTGTTCCCAAGGGGATTAAATCCACTGGGCAGTTTCCGGCTAACTCAACATAATTCGCGCGAATCCCCGCCCTCAAGAAGTAGGACGGGGTTCATCAAGGATGACGACTTTCAGCCTTGTCAATCAAATCCTCTGCCATCTCCACCGCCATCAGGATCAGTTTCTGTTCTAGCTGTCCTTGGTGTCCCTCATCACTGATTGTGGTGTAAATATGAGGATTAGCCAGCATACCTGCGAGTAATTGAGATGCCATTTGTTTGACTTCGTTCGTTTTTGAATCCATGGTTAACACCCATCCAGTATCTCTGGCAAGGATACGATATTTTGAGATGACAAAGCTATTGACACTCTGCGCTCTTGCATAGGCACAGATTCTAGCCTCGATTAAAACTATGGTCTTAATCGATTGGGCGCTGTCAAGACGCCTCTACTCGCTCAAACCTGCTACCTGGCGATACAGGCATTGCGTCTACTTTTGACACTTTTTGCTTTCCGAGTCCATCACAAAGCCAATTTGGTACGCTCCTCATCCTGCCATTACTTGCTCGTCTAGTCGTTTCGCAGCTTGCGTTCGGTTCTTCGTAGCGGGGATTGCTCCGTACTAGAATGATTCGTTGCATAGATGGTGATTCTTACTCACAAATTTATTCTATCAGTTTGACGGCAGCTAAAGCTGCGTTGTCCCTTGGACGCCCCGACTTAAAAGATCGGGGCTACCAAGCTCCGGTTATTTACGTGTGAGCGTCTCAGTGACGACACTTTTCCAGATGTTTTCGCTTCACTCATGCTTCGCTGTCCTCACTACCTTACACTGAAAACTCGCCAGCCATGCCCTCGAAGGTCGTGAAGGGTCAAAACTCAAAACTATGTGACACCAATCCGGGTTAGGATCAATTTTACTTTGAAATTTTGTCTATTGTGAATGATGCTTATGAAGCGCTACTTATCCCGTCTTGTTGCCCTTGTCCTCGTGGTTGCGATCGCGCTAACGGGGTGTTCGTCGAGCAGTACTGGTTTGGTTGGCAATTATAGCCAAGATACTCTAACCGCTTTAGAATCCTTGAGAGCGGCTATTGAAATACCAGACGATGCGCCTAATAAATCAGAGGCTCAGTCAAAAGCGCGTCAAAGCATTAATGAGTATATTTCGCGCTATCGTCGAGATAGCTCTGTGGCTAACCTAAGTTCGTTCTCCACCATGAGAACAGCCCTCAATTCTCTGGCAGGTTACTATAGCTCCTATCCCAATCGTCCCTTACCCCAGAAGCTCAAAGATCGTCTAGATCAAGAATTCCGACAGGTGGAACGAGCGATAAGACGTGGAGCTTAACCTGATTTAAGGGGAGCAGGGGGAGCCAAGTGCAATGATCCGGAAATAGGACACAAGGCTTAGAAGTGACATACTCCCACACTGACTGCTTGCAGTGTGGGCTTCTCATCCAATCCAGCTATTGCTTAGGAGGCGATGAGCTTTATTGACGACACGGGAGTTCTCTAAAGAAGAACGTCCTTAAGTCTCTATGGCATAATTTGTCGATTCGTTCGATCGTCTGTTAATACTAAAGACACTCACTTGTCGTTCTTTTGTGGTTTTTAGAGGAATGTCCAACAGTCTTGTCCCTAGGGGATGGCATTGGCGATATTATTATCGCTCACTGGTTGCAGCTTTGTTGACAAGTAGTGTCATCACTCAGGGCTATGCGGCTAAAACGGCGCAGGCTCAAACGGCTGCTTATTGCCAATTTGCTGATGATGCGATCGCGCAAAAAGAAAGCCTTCGCCTGGGTGCGATCAAAGGGAACCCAGATTTTGATAACCGCTATAAAGCCATCGTCAAACAACATGCTGATGTTTTGCGCCAATGTCGCTCTCGCACCTTCCCCCAAGATCAAGCGATATGGCTACGCCTATATGCCTGTGATGTTCGCACGGGTGCGATTGACGAGATTCTTGACCGTATCGTAAATCGAGGCTACAACAAAGTTTATGTGGAAGTCTTTTCTGATGGTCAAGTCTTGCTCCCCGCCTCAGACAACCCCACCCCCTGGCCCCCAGTCGTGCGAACACCAGGATATGAACGTGTGGATTTATTAGCCCAGACTATTCAAAAAGGGCATGAACGGGGATTGCGGGTTGATGCTTGGATGTTCTCGATGAACTTCGGTTACACTTATGCCCAGCGTATGGATAGGCAAGGTGTCCTCGCTCGCAATGGTCGAGGTCAAACCAGTTTATCCTTTGTTCACGACCAGTCCCAAGTCTTTATCGATCCCTATAATAATCAAGCTAAAACGGATTACTACCAACTGGTTCAGGCAGTGACGAAACGTCGCCCTGATGGTATGTTATTTGACTATATTCGTTATCCTCGTGGTAGCGGCTCAGATTCGGTTGCCACTAAGGTTAAAGACTTATGGATATATAGTGAAGCTTCCCAACAAGCCTTATATAATCGCGCTCTCAACAATCAAGGACGCGAACTGATTCAACGCTACGTGCAGGATGGTTCAATTAGTACGAAAGATGTAGAATCAGTCAAGATACGCTATCCCAACGAACCCACACCGATGTGGCAAGGTCGATCGCCCTCCGAGGCAGATAGTACAGCCGCCCTAAACTGGCAATTGTGGCAGCTTAGCGTTGCTCATGCAGCTCAAGGGGTGTTAGATTTTCTGTCCATGGCGACATTACCCGCTCAGCGTGCTGGAATCAAAGCCGGAGCTGTATTTTTTCCCGACGGTAATCAAGTTGTTGGTCAAGGAGGGTATGATTCCCGACTGCAGCCTTGGGATCATTTTGCCCCAACTTTAGAGTGGCATCCCATGTCTTATGGCGTTTGCGGTCACACAGGTTGCATTGAGAACTTAGTCCGACGAGTTGTGGATCGGGCGCCGATGAATACCAAAATAATACCAGCCCTAGCCGGAACCTGGGGTAAATCTGTCAGCAATCGCCCCTCTCTAGAAAAGCAGATGGAAGCAATCCGTCAGCGAATTCCTGGTATAAGTAGCGTGAGTCATTTTGCCTTTTCCTGGCAAGATCCAGAATTTGACCGCGATCGCAAGTTCTGTCGGCTACAGTAAAGTTTCAAGCCTCAGTCGGTGTAATAGCATGAGTTTAGCTTTGACATTTTAGTGAACCTGACTCAACCCCTTTACCATGACTAACCTAAAAACTCCCGGCTATGTCTTGATTGTCGATGATCAACCCAACAATTTGCGTCTGTTATCGACAACTCTAAGCGAGGCGGGATATAAGGTGAGAAATGCTATTAGCGCAAAAATGGCATTAATGGGTATCGAAAAGGCTCTGCCACAGCTAATTTTGCTGGATATTATGATGCCTCAAATGGATGGGTATCAACTATGTCAGCACTTAAAATCAGATGAACGAACCCAGCACATTCCCGTTATTTTTTTGAGCGCGTTGGATAATGAATGGGATAAGGTAAAAGCCTTTGAGGTGGGAGGATCAGACTATATTACCAAGCCCTTTCATGTGCAAGAAGTGTTATCGCGGGTGAAGAACCAACTGACGATTGTCTGCCAGCAACAGCAAATTGTGGAGCAAAATTGGCAATTGCAGCAACAGAATCAACAACTTCAGCAACTCAACGGGGAGCTAATCCGCTCGAATCAAGACTTGGAAGAATTTGCCCGCATTGCCTCTCATGATTTGCGATCGCCCCTGCAAACGATGAAGGCGTTTGGTCAGCTCTTTTGCCAAAAATACCAGGGTTTGCTGGATGACAAAGCTGATCATTACATGAATCGGATTTTAGAGGCAGGCGATCGCATGGAAAAGCTGATTCAAGATTTGCTTAACTATTCACGAGTTGAAACTCAGGGGGCAGAGTTTGAACCAACGGACTGCAATCAGGTGATCGAGTCCGTTTTGGCGAATTTAGACAGTGTGATTCAACAACGGGGTGCTGTGATTACCTGCGAACATTTACCTATTGTCATGGCAGATGGCATCCAACTGGTACAACTGTTTCAAAACTTAATCAGTAATGCCCTCAAATTTTGCTCCCCTGAGGTGGCACCAGAGATTAAAATTGCGGCAGAATTGCGCCAAAAAATTTCTCCATCAAGTTATGAGTCCGCTATTGTGCCGCCGATTCCGCCAGAACCCACTGAGTTTAATGAATGGGTGTTTAGGGTTCAGGATAATGGTATTGGCATAGAATCGGCATATTTTGAACGAATTTTTAAGGTGTTCCAACGTTTACATACCAATGAAGAATATCCAGGAACAGGGATTGGTTTATCGATTTGTCAGAAAATTGTGGAACATCACGACGGGCAAATTTGGGTCGAATCATCTCTGGGAGTAGGAACAATGTTTTATTTCACGATTCCGGCATTATTGACCGAGAACTAGGGATACAAGCCCTCTGGAGTTATCTAAATTAGGCTCAATACTTGGTAGTTTTCTACGGGTGTTTGGTTTAAGTATTGCCGCAAGGATAGATAATTGTAAGGTGTGTTGCACCTCTACGAATTGACACTCCCCGCCCTATAAGTGCGGGGATTCTTAGTTCCGCGACACACCTTACAATTATATATCCTTGCGGCAATACTTAAACCAAACACCCGTACAAAACTACCCTAATTTTTTCTGGTCAGTTGTATTGCCCTAAAATCAACATGATTTGCGTAAATTAGAGTTAACGGTACCGGGTCAAAAGATAATTCCAAAACTTTATGACAATGTCTGGCAAGTTGAACAGGAAAAAATAGTAAACCA
>NZ_JAVJRX010000092.1:0-60376 GCF_040219735.1 Coleofasciculus sp. G1-WW12-02
CTAAGGCTTTTTCAAGGTTTTTTTTAGATTTAACTATAACGCCTTGCAAACTAAGAAGTTGAGTAAGCTGTTTCTTCATTTTTCGACTGTGTTTATTCAGGTATTAACTAACATTTTAGCATAATAAGTCCTGAAGAACCACAATCTGGCTAATGCCTACAGTGATAGAATTCGCGGGAATAGGGTACAGAATCTAGAAGTTGCGCTCATACATTATAATAACGCTTTACTTGTCCGTACCCAGTCAGACTTTCCCCAAGATTGGGCGATAACTCAAAACAATCTGGGGAATGCCTACTTATATAGAATACGTGGGGATAGGGCTGAGAATCTAGAAGTTGCGATCGCACATTATCATCAGGCTTTACTTGTCTATACCCAGTCAGACTTTCCCCAAGATTGGGCAATGATTCAAAACAATCTAGCGGCTGCCTACAGTGATAGAATTCGCGGGGATAGGGCTGAGAATTTAGAAGTTGCGATCACACATTATCATCAGGCTTTACTTGTCTATACCCAGTCAGACTTTCCCCAAGATTGGGCAATGATTCAAAACAATCTCGCTTGTGTCTATTATCATAGAATACGTGGGGATAGGGCTGAGAATCTAGAAGTTGCGATCGCACATTGTAATAACGCCTTACTTGTCCGTACCCAGTCAGATTTCCCCCAACAATGGGCAACCACTCAAAACAATCTGGCGGCTGCCTACAGTAATAGAATACGTGGGGATAGGGCTGAGAATCTAGAAGCCGCGATCGCCCATGATCATAACGCTTTACTTATCTGTACTCCAGAAAACTACCCGCTTGATTGCTTGCAAACTAGCCGAAGTTTAGCCAACCTCGCCTGGGATAATCACGATTTTACATTAGCGATTCAAGGCTATGAACTAGCCATAAAATCGGTCGAACAAAGCCGCAACTGGGTGATTGATGAAGAACGCCGCCAGGAGATTCTCAGGGAGTCAATTTATGTCTACGAAAGAATCATCCAAGCTTATTTGAATATTGGTGAAATTGGCAAAGCTTTAGAATATACTGAACGCTTCCGTTGTCAACGCTTAGTTGAATTGATGGCGAGTGATGTGCTTAACGCAGGGGGAGAAATTGATCCGGACGTTCAAGCGTTGTTAATTGACTATGAGGAATTGCAACAGCGGATTAATAGCCTACGGTTTAGTTCTCAAACAGAAGCGACGCCAGCATTAACCGGGAGTCGTCGATTGCCGGATGGGGAAGTATTAGCCGCCAATCAAGCAGAAATTCAGAAATTAGAGGC
The DNA here is from genome assembly GCF_040219735.1 of Coleofasciculus sp. G1-WW12-02. Taxonomy (NCBI): domain Bacteria; kingdom Bacillati; phylum Cyanobacteriota; class Cyanophyceae; order Coleofasciculales; family Coleofasciculaceae; genus Coleofasciculus; species Coleofasciculus sp. G1-WW12-02. The sequence continues at coordinate 1,282 of NZ_JAVJRX010000092.1, forward strand.
ACAAAAACAACAGGTTTGGAAACAACTGCGCCGTTATGATCCAGTCTTAGCGGGACAAATTCAGGTGGAACATCTTAATTTAGACCAAATGCAGGAGTTAATCGAAAATGATACTACTGCCCTGCTGAGTTTTTATACCACGAATGACGATACCTATATTTTTATCCTGCTTAAGGATCAGATCCCGCAAGTCTATACCTGCCAAGGACAGGGATTTGAAATATTCCAGAAGTGGATAGCTGAAAACTGGTTTATTCCTTATATTGGGGCAAATGTAGAATGGCGAGAAAATATGGGAAGCTTTCTCCAAGAACTCGCCCAGCGTTTGCAGTTAAAGGATTTGATTTATCAGTATCTCACCGGGATTGAGGAATTAATTATTGTGCCATATTTGTGGTTACATCAAATGCCTTTTGCCGCTTTGCCGATTGATGGGATGGAGACGTTCCACCAGGATGAGACGTTCCACCGGAACGTCTCTACAAGCGTAGGGAATGAGGGAAAAACACGGGTAGATGGAGAGACACGGGGGTTAGTCATTGGCAAAAAATCTCAACCCAAAGTAACCGTAACTCCCACCACCTATTTAGGCGATTTATTCCGAATTCGGATTGTACCAAGCTGCCAAATTCTCTACTATTGCCAGCAACGCCCGCCAATCCCAAATCAGCCAACAATGGGTATTGTTGAAGATGCCACAGAAGACTTACTGTTCACCCGCTACGAATGCGAAACCCTTGCCCAATCCTACGGCGTTTCTGCTGACAAACGCCTGCAAGGGCGCAAAGCGACAGTAACCGAATATCAAACCTTAGCCTCACAGGTGCAAATTCTCCACTCTAGCCATCATGCCACATCGAATCTGATGCAACCTCTAGACTCTTATTTAGTATTAGGGGATGGTTCTCTAACCCTGAGTCAACTGATCAGCCCCGGTTGGCGAATGCCCAATTTATCTGATGTATTTGCCTGCTGCTGCGAAGTTAATTTTAGTCTCAACAAACTTACTGATGATTTACTCAGTTTAGCCACAGGATTTATCTGTGCTGGAGCCAGGAATGTAGTGAGTACCCAGTGGTCAGTAGAGGACTTAGCCAGCGCCCTGTTAGCGATTTTTTACTACAATTTTCGTCAGGCGGGGATGAGCCGTTCTCAGGCGTTACAGCAGGGTCAGATTAAACTGCGGAATTTAACCGGAGAGGAGTTTGCCAGGAATTATCAAGGGGAGATTGGCAAGTCGTTGCAACAGCAGCATGATCAGGCGATGACTCGGCGGAATCATGCCAAAGTTAAGGGTGATGTGACTGAGTGCCAGAAGTGGCGGGATTTAGCGGATAAGATTCAGGTACAGCAGCAGCGTTTGCAGTTGTTGGCGCAGGAGAAACAGCCTTTTTCCCATCCCTATTATTGGGCAGGTTTTGTCTCTCAGGGATTGGCTTGATGATTGTCATTTGTCATTTGTTCTGACTTTTCACGGGAAGTCTAGAAACTATTGTAGAGACGCGCTTTTGAAGCGTCTGGGCGGGTTTAGTCACATCTGGATGCAACCGAAAAGATAGTAGTGAAACCCGCCCCTACACACATTGCCCCAAATACAGTGAAAAGTCTGGTCATTTGTTCTACTCGCTCCCCCAGCTCCCAGACGTGCCATGGCACGTCTCTACACCGCTTCCCCAGCTTCCCCAGCTCCCCCTACTGATGTAGGCGCTGCTGATAGCGTTGTTGGATATCCTGAATCGTAAACACCGCCTGAAACTCTAACCCAACTGACTGGTAAAACTCAGCACCGCCTTGCTGTCGGTCAACCAAAGCCAGCACCTGATCCACTTGATACCCCGCCTCTCGCAGGCGCTCAACGGCTTTCATTGCCGATTTTCCCGTGGTTACCACATCTTCTAAAACCACAACCTTGGCTCCTGCTGGTAAAGAAGGACCCTCAATATATGCCTTTGTCCCATGTCCTTTTGGTTCTTTACGGATAATTAAAGCGGGAATAGGTCGATTTTCTAGAGCTGACACCACACTCACGGCGCTGACAATCGGATCAGCGCCCAAGGTTAAACCTGCAACAGCTTGAGTATCTTGGGGAAGGAGAGACAGTAGCAATTGTGCGATCGCTAGTCCTCCGTGAGGATGCAGCGTAACCTGTTTGCCATTAATGTAATAGGAACTGCGCTGTCCCGAGGAGAGAACAAAGTCTCCCTCTTGATAAGCCAGTTGACAAAATAAATCGAGCAGCAACTGACGCTGTTGTGTTAATTGGGTTGAGGTATCCAGAGAAAGCAATGGTTTACTGTTGTCAGCCATGATAGTCAAATGGTGAAAATCCAATCACCACTATACTGAATTCAAATATGAGAATATTATTGAGGAAAAGTGAGGCTAAGAATTATGCATAAGGGGTTGAGGATATCGCTCAGGGGTTTGCTTATTACTGCTTCCACGATAGTGGCTAGCACAGCTATGGCACAAGAAAACTTTGAGCCAGTCCGCCTAGAAAGGATTCCAGACACCTTCGAGCGAGCGTTTTTCAGTGAATCAAGAACGTTTTACGAAAACCGCAGTCTCCGGCGTCAGCTTGACTATATTATTGGTCCGGGTGGAATCGGGGGTGCGGCGTTTCCAGATTTGGAACTGGAGCGAGATGCCGAATTGATTAATATTCTCTACGAGGATGCATTAAACCAACAGTTTGCCAGTGATCCAGTGATTCGCACACCGGATTTACCAAATCCCTTCGACACCTCGGTTCGGTTATTGCCTGTTTCTGATCGCTTTAGACCCCAGGTGGGTCCCCGAATTGAAGGGAGTGAGTTTTTCTTTGAAGCTCCATTGCCACGTTAGCGGCTTGACATCAGCCACTTGAGCGGACGAGGATGTCAAAACAAAATCCAGGGTGCAGGAGTTGAACCTGCCTTGGGCGAATTATGAGTTCGCTGCCTCAACCGCTCGGCCAACCCTGGTTAATTGATCCTTACTCTATATTATAGTAATCGGAGTTGGATATCTTGCCGCAACCGTTGAGCTATTCCTGATGCTCGCCGCCTATTGCACAAGGATGCTTTTAGTTTTGACATCAACCCAGCGACAAAAACTAAAATGGAGAGGACTGCTCTGTGAAGTAATCCAGTCCTGGGATTTATGATAATACTGTATAAAAGCCGTGAGCTGTCATCGGGCTTTATGCTATTCTTGACTAATCTTGCCCACCCGACGATGGCTTTGGGGGTATTACCTTCAGCGTTAGTGTAAGCTGTCACTTGTCTCGATGCGCTATAACCATAAGTCGTGTCAATTTTCTTCTATAACTTGAATCACTAATGAAATTCAACTCGACTGTAGCACTCACTCTGATTCTGCTGGCAATGATGTTAGGTGCTGGCTTTGTGAGTGCGATGTGGGGATTTTCCCTGGGTCATGAAGCTCTCAAAGGTGTGACTCAGCCCGATGTTCGCCCGACGAAGAAGCTGGCAAATAACCAGGAGGTTGAGCCTGGAGGTAAAGAGGTTACGCTTTTGAATGAACGGGATATCCTGGTCAACGTTCACGCCTATATCCAAGACCAAGACAAGGATAAAGACTCCAATACCGATAATAACGACTCTGAGTCAAAGAGCCAGAGTGATACACAGAAGCCAGACGAGTCAGCCGCAGAGAATCAGCAATCTGAAGTTGAAGAAGCATCGTCTGAATCGGATGTATTCAACACACAGACATCGTTTACCAGTAGTGGCTCGAATCAAAATTTACCCCTCAAAAGCCAGGATCGGGGGGTCACTTTGGAGGTTCGTTCCGCCAATCTTCAGGGAGGCTCATTGTTGCTAGATGTCAGCTTAAAGAATGAGGGCGCTAATCCGGTTCGATTCCTTTATAGTTTTTTAAATGTTACCGATGACAAAGGTCGAGCGTTGAGTGCGATTACTGAAGGGTTACCGGGAGAATTGCCGTCAAATGGCGAGGAATTTTCGGGTACGGTGAGTATTCCTACAGCGTTGTTGGATGACGCCACAGCGCTGTCATTAACCCTCACGGATTATCCTGATCAAAAGCTCAAGCTGAAAATGTCCGAAATCCCTGTCGCGAGGTAAACAGAAACGGAGCAGGTTTGGCGCATAATATTTTTCTTACCTTCGGTTCTATTGCTCCCTTTATGTTAGACGGTATTTGTCAATCAATACAGTCCCCTAGAGAAAGGCTATCTGTGGAGTCCCGTTGTAGCTCTTCTCCAGGAAGCAGTAGAACTGCTTTTGCGGGTTACCTGCTACCGTTCTTATGGTTGCACAGTTAATGGTTTTCCTCACTGCGAGTGCTTCTACGCCCCTTACCAGCCGGGACATGCTGTTGCGATTATTATTAGTCCTGCTTTTGATTGCAATCAATGCCTTTTTTGTCACGGCTGAGTTTTCGATGGTTTCGGTGCGGCGATCGCGGATTAACCAATTGGTTGATGCGGGGGATGTGCAAGCCAAGACAGTTCAATCGCTACAACAGAGTATTGAGCGTCTCCTTTCAACGACTCAGCTAGGCATTACTCTATCCAGTTTAGCCTTGGGTTGGATTGGAGAAAATACCGTCGCCGTTTTCGTCGCAGCGGTGCTGACTCAATTACCCCTACCCCCAGAGATGGTTCAAGGAATGGCTCATTCTCTGGCGATTCCGGTGGGATTTTTCCTGATTGCTTATCTGCAAATTGTTCTCGGCGAACTCTGTCCTAAATCTGTGGCGTTGCTGTATTCTGAACAGTTGGCTCGGCTTTTGGGTCCTCCGAGTCTGGTAATTGCCCGATTTTTCAATCCGTTTATTTGGATTTTGAACCAATCAACACGCTGTTTATTGCGGCTGGTAGGTGTGCAATATACGGGGGGATGGTGGAATAATCAGGTGACCCCCGAAGAGTTACAGTTAATTATTACCACCGAGCGGGAATCGACGGGTTTAGAAGCCGAAGAACGAGAATTATTGAATAATGTCTTTGAATTTGGCGAAGTTTTGGCAACGGAGGTGATGGTTCCGCGCACCAGCATTGACGCAATTCCCAGTACAGCAACGGTGCAAATGGTGTTAGAAGAAATTGCTAATACTGACCATTCTCGCTATCCGGTAACGGGGGAATCTCTGGATGATATTCGCGGGATTATCCATTTTAAAGAGTTAGCTAAACCCTTATCGGAGAGAAAATTAACCTTAGATACACCCATTGAATCCTGGATTCGTCCGGCTCGATTTGTCCCGGAATTAACTCCCTTGAGCGAACTCCTACCCTTAATGCAGCGATCGCACTTGGCGATGGTAATGGTTGTAGATGAGTTTGGCGGTACGGCTGGCTTGGTGACGCTGAAGGATTTAGTGGCGGAAATTATTGGTGATAACCCAGAACCAGAAAGTCCCGAAGAGGTGCCGATCCGAATTGTGGATGAACAAACCTTTTTAGTTCAAGCCCAAATAGATTTAGAAGAAGTTAACGAACTTTTGGATTTAAATTTACCTGTAACCGATGAATATCAAACCTTGGCAGGTTTTTTATTATATCAGTTCCAAAAAATTCCGCTTCAAGGGGAAATCTTAAACTATGAGAATCTGGAGTTAAAAGTTATCTCAGCCGAAGGACCTCGCCTGAACCGAATTCGCATTTATCGGAATGAATCCACAACTGTTCCCGCGGAAGATCTGTCTGAAACAGATGTGACGTCAGAAATTACTTCAAGCGAGAATACAACGAATGGAACCCAAGGCGATACGCTAGATGCTTCTACCAATGATTTAGAATAAGCCAAAAGCGATTGAGTAAAGGGCGACCCGAGTAAATTGAGTGGATACAGTTGTTAATTGGTGCAAGCGGGTCGCCCCTACAGGTGTTTCATACCAAGACTTCCTGTTTCCTGTTCCCCAGAATCTAGAATTCAAACACAGGCATAAGCTGTAACATACCTAATCCTAACTCCTTGACCGAGAGCGATCGCGCTTCAAAAAATGCCACCATGTCTTTGGGTTGAGGGTTACCACGGGAAGCACCTTTGAGTCCTCTGGCGATAATTAACCCACAGTAGCCCTTCGTTTTTAGACACCGTTGTTCCCAATGCTTACGATTAGCCGTATGAGCCGGATCAGCTTCGGGAAACTCGCCAAATAGGTAAAGATGACTATCTCCTGTTTGCAGAATGCCCAAATCGTAGCGATCGCCGACTAAGGGATCTTCTCCAGGGTTAAAGCCAATCCCCTTAAGTCCACCGGCTGTTTTAATTTGCTCGATTAAAACTTTAGCTTTCGGGCGAGTGGTTTGAATTAACACCACAGGTAACCCTTCTCCTATCGGCGGGGCGTCTTGAGATTGATAGAAATCAACACCCTCCCGTAGGAGTGCTATACTCTCCCAAGGCATCATCCCCAGACTCAGATAGGAATCTTTTGGCACTAAGTCATCCCGTAGAGGAAGTTCGAGTTCCTCCTCATCCTCCTCCTCATCCCAATCCTCGTCATCCGTATCCTCAATCGCCATCTCCCACAACTCAGCTGCGATCTCTGGTCGTGTAGACACTTGAATCGACACCGTTGTTTTTGACTCCGTATCTTCCGTATCTACAGGGATAGGGATGCGGTAGCGCTTGTTCATCGCCGGAAAATCATCCGCCGCTAATTTTCCGGATGAGCCTTGGAAAAATCGATGCAGGGCTTCTAGCGCCATATAGACAACCAGTGCTTCTTCCTCATCCAGAAAGGGTCGCATTCCCTCCAATGGATGCACCGCGCCAAAACTCGGCACAATCTCTTCAACCGATAACTCGGCTAAATCCCCATCCTCATCATCTTCAAATTCCTCATCCGCTGCTTCATAGGTGATAAACAAGCAATCTTGTCCCAAAAATGCCTTTTCCATCGCCTCTACAGATTCCTGATTGACGACCGACTCCCGAAACCGTTGCAGCGAATCTAAGGAACGATAGAGCAGAATTCCGTACTCCACACCCAGCATACCCATGACCGAGACGTAGAACTCACCCACATCCCAGCGATTTAATTCCACACTCAGGATTTGATGATCAGCCAGGACATCCCAAGGCGCATCTTGCCATAAGTCATACGCCTTGCCAATCAACAGATCCGCATACTTAGGAGGTAAATGCGGCTGGCGCTGGAGGGCAATTTCCTCAAACCCGCGAAACAACTCATCAATCAGGGGTAAATCGGGGACATAATCGATGGCAATCTCTAACTCTTGCAGTACCCCACGCAACAAAAACTGAACTTCGCGATCGCGTACCACAATTTTAGACGGACGGGCGGGTCGAGCCGGACTTTGGGGATGTTCCATGGCTCGCAATAGCGTGCGAACAATCGCTTCAGGTCCCATTTCTAGCGAGATGATATCCATCGCCCGGACAATTCCTTCTGAGCCATCCACCCAAAGAATGCACTCATTATTACCCTCAGCATCAAAATCACCCTGATCGGATACAGTCACTAAAGAACGGCGATCCCCTTCCCAGACGCTGGGTATTTGGGGTAACCGTTTGAGCCGACGACGAGTATTGCGATTGAGAGCAGACATAGGGTATTTGACAATAAGTGCAAAAACCATGGCAGGTCAGCCATGATTAATAATAGATACTCCTATTAAACCGCAATACCTTCCAGGCTGCGCTTCATTGTTTGGACAAAGGAGTTCCCAAGAAAATTTTTATCCGGTAAATACACGCGCTTGGGGTCAGTCTCGATAAACTTGATCCATAAGGGTCCATAAGCGTGGCACATCAGTAGTTCATCATCCAACTTTAACCTAACCAGGAGTCACAACGTACTTATGACACAAGCAACAACACCGCAACGAGGTATCCAACTGACCGAACAAGCCCTCAAGCATATTGTGGCGCTGCGAGACCAACAAGGACAAGACCTATACTTGCGGGTTGGTGTCCGTCAGGGGGGCTGTTCCGGGATGTCTTACATGATGGATTTTGAAGATCCCAGTAAGGTACGGGATAACGATGAAGTGTTTGACTACGAGGGCTTCAAAATAATATGTGATCCCAAAAGCATCCTGTACCTGTATGGTCTGGTCTTAGATTACAGCAATGCCATGATTGGGGGCGGATTCCAATTCACCAACCCCAACGCCAATCAAACCTGTGGCTGTGGCAAATCCTTTGGCGTTTAATTAAAAACGGCGGCATAGGGAAGTAGGGGTTTGGTAACCAAACCCCTACTCCATTTAAAATGACAGCAAGTCGGGTCTATGAAAGAAGAATCTCCGTCCTTATAGGGCGGAGAGTGTCAAATGTTAGAACGTAAGTTGGTCTAAACCTGAAATTGAATCTATGACCGAAACTGTTAATTCTCTGTTTGAGAGTGGCTTAGAACGCTACAACGCGGGTGAAGGACCTGATTCCCTGATTCCTGTATTTAAACAACTGTGCGATCGCTTCCCGAAAAACGCCGCCGCTTGGAGTTGTTTGGCTTGGTTGTATTTGCTGGATGACCAAGGGGAACGGGCATATAAAGTAGCACTCAAGGGGACTAAAATTGATGCCAATGCACCCCAAGCCCGAGTAAACCTAGCGGTGGCGATGTTGGAAACGGGTCAAAAGGGAGTGCGTCAACACATCGACATCGTTAAACAGATGATGGCGACGGAGTCTCAAGTTCGTCAGGATGTCTTTGAGAGTATTGAGGATGGATTGAATAGAAAGCCAGACTGGGACAGTTTAAAGCGGGTTAAACAATGGCTATCTGAGGGGTGAATCCTCCCTTCGGCTAGTGTAATCGCCCTTAACGGTCATGTTCCAGACGTTCCATGGCACATCAATTGTCGGCTCAGCTTCTCGATACACTAGAGGAAGTCATTAGGATCAACCAATGACCAATGACTCATGACCAATAACCCATGACCAATAACCCATGACCCAAACGCCGTTAGTTGGTCTAAAAGCAGACCAGTTCCGTCATCCTCTTGATTTCCAAGCCACCCAAGCCTTGAAGCAGTTCCCCGGACTCGACTTGATGGTGCGAAATCTCCTTGGACCGTTGGCGGAACAATTCTTTTACCTAAATAATATTGCTGCCAGTGTTTTGGTGGGAGAAAATCAGCTACCGCACCTGCATCAGTTGCTGCTAGACGCCTGCAAAACCCTGGACTTAGAACCCCCTCAACTATACGTGCAGCAACATCCCGTGCCAAATGCTTATACCTTTGCCATGCGGGGTAAGCAGCCATTTATCGTCCTGCACACCGCTTTAATCGATATGCTGACCCCAGAAGAAATTCAGGCGGTGATAGCTCACGAACTGGGACATCTCAAGTGCGAGCATGGGGTTTATCTGACACCGCTCAACATTATGATTTTAGCGGCGTCTTTACTGCCGAATTGGGGGGCTGTGATTGCCCAAAGCCTTCAGGAACAGATGCTGGAGTGGTTAAGGTGTGCTGAGTTTTCCTGCGATCGCGCGGCGCTGCTGGCAACTCAGAATCCCAGAGTGGTGATGTCGGTGCTGATGAAACTCGCTGGCGGTTCACCCACCCTAGCTCCCCAACTGAACCTCGATGCCTTTATCGCCCAAGCCAGAGCCTATGATGATATCAGCAATTCGGAATTGGGAGAACTGCTCAAATCCGCTCAAACTGCTCAGTTGAGTCACCCCGTCCCCGTGTTACGGGCGCGGGAAATTGATAAATGGGCAAGTTCTCAAGCTTATCAGTCCTTGCTACAACCGACATCTATCAGGTATAATGAAAAGGTTGCATCCAAGGGCGGATGGCGAAATTGGTAGACGCACCACACTCAAAATGTGGCGACCTCTGGTCGTGAGAGTTCGAGTCTCTCTCCGCCCATTCAGATTCAGAGGTGGTACAGATGACACAACGACTCAAGAGTTGGGAGTCTCCTCGCCGTCAAGGGCGAAATGATAAAGGCAAAGGCGGTTCCGCCAGAGCCAGACAACTGAAGAAGCAGCGGCAAATGTTGCTCAAAAAGTTGAAAGAAAGCGGAAAAGCCGAACAACAGAATAAGCAAGGGGGAAGAGAAAAAGACACTCTTCCCTCTTTTTTTAGGTTCGTATGTTTGTACGATTCAATCGGTGTAATCAGTGTTACTGCATACGATCAATGGTGCGATATTGGATAGCTTCGGCAATGTGTGGCGTTTGCAGATTCTCAGCCCCCGATAAATCGGCAATTGTGCGGGCGACTTTGAGGATGCGATCGCTTGCCCGGGCAGATAGTCCGAGTTTGCGAATTGCCCCTTCTAATAAATTGCGACTACTATCCTCTAAATGACACCATTGTCTCAGATGACTACTTTGCATCTGGGAATTACAGCGCAGTGAGGGTTCTGAGTGGAAGCGATCACGGGCGCGATCGCGGGCTACCTTTACTCTCTCCCGTACCGCTTCTGACGCCTCGCTTTGGGGTTGTCGGGTAATTTCTTCGGGTTTAAGACGATTCACGGCGACTTGTAAATCTATTCGATCCATTAATGGACCCGAAAGTTTTGCCCAATAGTTCTCCCGTTGTCGCGCTGAACAGGTGCAGGGTTGCAGGGTATCGCCAAAGTAACCACAGGGACAGGGATTGGTACTAGCCACTAAGGTAAATTGTGCCGGAAACAGGACGGACTGTCGAGTTCGAGAAATGGTCACATAACCATCTTCTAAGGGTTGGCGCAAAAATTCCAGCACATTGCGCTTAAATTCGGTTAATTCATCTAGAAATAATACACCTCGGTGCGCTAAGGAAATTTCTCCGGGACGAGGAAAACTTCCTCCTCCAACTAATGATGGACCCGATGCAGAATGGTGGGGACTGCGGAAGGGGCGATATCGAATTAATCTACCTTTATCTTTGAGTAATCCAGCTACGGAATAAATTTGAGTGACTTCTAGGGCTTCTTCAAAACTTAAGGGCGGTAAAATTCCTGGTAATCGTCGCGCCAGCATGGTTTTGCCGCTTCCCGGTGGACCGACGAAAATTAAATTATGACCTCCTGCTGCGGCAATTTCTAACGCCCGACGCGCATGAGATTGACCTTTGACTTCGTTTAAATTTCCGCCCGTAAACTGAGAGGGGGATGATTTGGGTACTTCATCCATCGTTACCGGGGAATAGCGTTCGGGTTGGTTCAAAAAATCCGCCACATCAGCTAGATGTTGGCATCCGTAAACCGCGAGTCCACGCACCACGGCGGCTTCTTGGGCATTATCGGCAGGTACAACTAACCCAGAAATCCCCAAACTTTGGGCGGCGGCGGCGATGGGTAAGACTCCAGCAACGGGGCGTAAATTGCCATCCAGGGAGACTTCGCCCAAAAATAGATAATCCCCTAATAATTCAGGATTGACTTGCTGCGAGGCGGCGAGAATGCCGATGCTGATAGGTAAATCAAAGCTGGGTCCTTCTTTGCGTAAGTCGGCGGGGGTGAGATTAATCACGATTTTCCGCATCGGGAAAACAAACCCCGCATTTTTTAACGCCGCCCTCACCCGTTCTCGCGATTCTTGGACGGCGGTATCGGGTAATCCCACGACAACAATTCCCGGTAGTCCGCCCGACACATCGACTTCAACACCGACTTTCACCGCATCGATGCCGACTAGCGAAGCACTCCAAACCCTGGCAAGCATGTCTGTTTATCCTGAGTCTCCTTGGCAATTATAGGGCGTGCGATCGCAGCCGTCTATTTTAATCTGCCTTGTCTTCCTTGTCCCCCTTATCTTCTAATCAACCGTTCTTCAATTCCATAGCTTGGAAGTTAAGTAATTCGCTTGTTCATACCGTCCTTGAGACTTATAGAGGGCTGCCAAATTGTTCAAACTGAGCGCGACATCGGGATGATCTTCTCCCCATAAACGTTTACCGAGTTCTAAAACTTGGAGATAAAGGGGTTCGGCTTGCTCGTAGCGTCCTTGATAATGATAGAGTAATGCCAAATTATTCATACTGGTTACTACATCGGGATGGATGTCTCCCAGTAAACGTTTTCTCAAATTTAAGGCTTGTAGATAGAGGGGTTCGGCTTTGTCGTAGTGTCCCTGATAATGATAGAGTAGTGCTAAATTGTTCATGCTACTTGCCACATCTGGATGATTTTCTCCTAATAATCGTTTCCGAATATTTAGAGCTTCCAAATAAAACGATTCGGTTTTGTTATTGGGTCCTTTAGAGAAGTAAAGTCCTGCCAAATTATTCAAGCTTTGTGCTACATCTGGATGGTTTTCTCCTAATAATCGTTTTCTGATGTCTAATGCTTGGAGATAGAGGGGTTCCGCTTTCTCGTACCGTCCTTGAGAGAAGTAGAGAGCGGCTAAATTGTTGAGGTTAGTAGCGACATCGGGATGATTCTCTCCCAATAAACGTTTTTGCAAGTCCAAGGCTTGGAGATAAAGGGGTTCAGCCTCTTCGTCGCGTCCTTGGGACTTATAAAGGGCGGCGAGATTGTTCAGGGTTGTGGCGACATCCGGATGATCCTCGCCCAGGAAGCGTTTTTCGATGTCTAATGCTTGAAGATAAAGGGGTTCGGCATCTTCGTAGCGTCTTTGATAATGATAGAGTAACCCTAGATTGCTGAGACTGATTGTCACATCTAGAGGGTCATCGCTTAAGTTACGTTTCCTCAAGTCCAAAGCTTGCAGATACAGGGGTTCGGCGTCTTCGTAGCGTCCTTGACAGAAATAAAGGGTGGCTAAATCATTGAGGCTATGAGCGATATCGGGATGGTTATCGCCCAAGTTACGTTTCCTCAAGTCCAAAGCTTGCAGATACAGGGGTTCGGCTTGGGCGTACTGTCCTTGAGCCTGGTACAGTTTTGCTAAGTTGTTGAGACTAGTGGCGACATCAGGATGATCATTGCCCAATAAGCGTTGTCTGAGTTCTAAGGCTTCTAAATAAAGGGGTTCAGCTTCCCGGTAGCGTCCTTGAATTCTGTAAAGTTCGGCTAAACTATTCAGCGTTTGGGCTAAAATTGTTTCTCTTCCAAGTTCTTTTTGTCGCTCAATTGCTTGACTCAAATACTCAACCGCTAATCCTTGTTCTTGGGGATAATCCAGAGATTCACCCTGTTCTAAGCGTCGTTGATAAAGTTGTCCAACTTGAGCATATAAGGTTGCCAAATCCGGGTCATTGACGCCGCGTTTGGCTTTGGTGTATTCGATCAATGGGTTGAGATCTGCGACTGGAAAAACGGATAGGTTTTGATCCCAAGCGTCGCTTTCTTCTATAAGATGGCGGAATGGCTCAATATCTTGAATGGGAATAGCGGCTGTTTTTTTGGAGTGAAAGCGAAAGACACCTTGACACCAATTTTGGAAATCTTGGGCATTTTGACTAAGCTGACTTTCGAGTTGGTGAGTTAGCCACAGGACAATCGGAAAAGCAAAGGCTGATAATGCGTCTGGGGTTTCTGGTAGGGAGGCGAAAAAAATTTCCTGTTCTGAACGTGGGGCGTCGAATTTGAGCCAGAGAAGTTTTTGGACACCCGTCACGGTGACAACGGCGTTCCCCCCCTGACGTAAATCCTCATCGGTTTGGACAACTTCAGTAATGGCGCGGCTTAGAGTCGGGTCATCCTTAACCAACGTGACGCGATGCGATCGCACAGAGGCGGCGAGTTCCGTTTCATAGCGTTCAATCAGTTGGTTGCGGTAATGAATATCATCACAAACTGCCACAATCACACTCAACTTACCTTGACTTGCTCGAATCAACCTCAGCAAATCGCCATAACTTGTTTCATTATGAACCGTCGGGTCAGACAACTCCGTCATCATGAAATTAACCTCCAATCTTGTAATCGCTCTTGAACGATCCGGTGAACCTCACATCAGTTTTTACGATTGCCATACTCTAAAATGGCAAGATCATGCAGCTTATGCCCAAATTCCAGTGCCTTGGGTTCATTCGGTTCAAGTCATAGTCAGTTGCGTTTAAGAGTTGATAGTCAAGCTCACGTGACATCTCCTACACTGTACCTGTACTCAGGTCAGTGTAGGCTTCCAAACCAATCCGGCTATTGCTTAGAAGGCGTTTGGCTTTAAGAACGGGATGCCCCACCGCTCTATTTTTGATATTTATTGCTGCATTATGGTCACGATCTAGACTGCATCCACAACGAGGACAGTCATGCCAACGAATATGCAGCTTTTTGGGTACTTTCTCGCCACAATTGGAGCAATCCTGTGAGGTGTTATGGGCGCTTACACCGAACACCAACAAACCAGCATTTTCGGCTTTGTTTGCCAGTATCGACAGGAAGTTTGACCACCCAGAATCCAGCACAGATTTAGCCAATCGGGTACGGGCTAGACCCTTGACGTTCAATTCTTCGTGAGCGATTACATCATATTTAGATAACAGCCAATTAGCTGTCTTGAAATGAAAATCTTTTCTCTTGTCAGCAACTTTTTTATGTTGTTTTCCTAGTTGCTTGATGGCTTTAAGTCTACTATTACTCCCTTTCTGGCGGCGTGATACCCGTTTCTGGATAACCCGCAGGCGTTTTTGTGCTTTGCGGTAATGTTGAGGAATGGCTACAGTTTCACCCTCTGAAGTCGTCAAAAACTCTTTTAAACCCATATCAATCCCAGTGATTTTATCTGGGTTGAAATCAGGCTTAATTTCTGGGACAGTTTGATCTTCTAAGGAAAGCGTCAGGTAGTAACCATCGGCTTTCTTGGTGACAGATGCTGTCTTGATTTTGAACCCATCAGGGATAGGACGATGTAAGACAACCTTAACTCTACCAAACATTGGCAAGTTAATCAGATTACCTTGCCAGCACCCATCTTTCATCTGAGGATAGGTAAACGTCCTGTAACGATTCCGAGCCTTAAATCTCGGTTTACCACTACGCTTACCAGTGCTATCACCCTTCAAGAATCGGTCAAATGCCAACTTTACCCGTTTAACTACATCCTGAAGAACTTGAGAATATATCTCGCCGTACCAAGGATGAGTTTTTTTGAGTTGAGGTAAAGTTTTCTTTTGAGAATAATAGTCGGGGTTGTCTCGTAATTCTGGCAGGTGACAAACAAGAGGACAAGCATTAACAGGAGAACGGTTTTGTTCGTACCAATTGAACCTATCAGCCAGCAAGTAGTTGTACTGAGCGCACAACATTGACAGCCATTTGTCTAGCTGAATAACTTGTTGTTTTGTTGGACGCAATCGATACTGGTGAGCTGTTCTCATTAAGGTTACCTCTCGTTTATCGACCTATAAAACAGTATACTCAATGTATAGTGATTTGATAGCCTCCGTACCTCCGGCTATCCGCCTATCCATCCCAACGCCAACCTGGGTACAGGTGGTTGCGCTGGGGCTTCCGGCGAAGAAAGCTAAAAAAATGACAAAGTTATTTTGAATCGTGTTAATCCGAATCAATCCTAAGCACATTCGACAAGAGTTATCCCTGATTCGGAGCGGTTTGTAGTCACACCCACTTCTATAGAGTACATTTTCTTTAGCTATCTGTCGATGTCAATAATGGCTCTCATCCTTGGTGTGCGAGCATCTTGCTTGCTACTCATACCCCATTTCAATGCATGAGAGCTTATTATCCCATCGCGGTACGAAGATCATCTAGATTTTTCCGGATTGTCACTGTAGTCGGATGATTAACACCGAGTCGTTCTTCACAAATTGCCAACGCCTGGATATACAGGGGTTCGGCTTGCTGATATGCTCCTTGAGAACAGTAAAGTCCTGCCAAATTATTCAGATTTTGTGCCACATCGGGATGCTCATCCCCTAGCCAGCGTTTTCCTAACTCCCAGGCTTGGGAATAGAAGTCTTTGGCTTTATCGTGATGTCCCTGAAAGAAGTAGAGTATTGCCAAATTATTCAGATTTTGTGCCACATCGGGATGCTCATCTCCCAGCAAACGTTTCCTCAAATCTAAAGCTTTCAGATAGAGGGGTTCGGCTTCGTCGTAGCGTCCCTGAGTGGAGTAGAGTTCGGCTAGATTTTTATAAAGTGCTGCCAAATTATTCAGGCTGGTTAACACATCCGGATGCTCGTCTCCCAAGAACCGTTTACCCACATCCAATACTTCCACATAGAGGGGTTCGGCTTGTTCGTAGCGTCCTTGATAATGGTAGAGCAACGCTAAGTTATTTAGGCTGGTCACTACATCGGGATGGTTTGCGCCGAATAAACGTTTCCTTAAGTCCAACGCTTGGCGATAGAGGGGTTCGGCTTGCTCGTAGCGTCCTTGGGAGTGGTGGAGTAATGCTAAGTTATTCAGGTTCGTGGCTATATCCGGATGATTATCGCCCAATAAGCGTTGCCAGATTTCCAAGGCTTGGCGATAGAGAGGTTCGGCTTCACCCTGACGTCCCTGAGAGAAGTAGAGTCCGGCTAAGTTGTTGAGGCTTTGTGCTACATCGGGATGATTATCACCGAATAAGCGTTTCCTGATTTCCCAGGCTTGCAGATAGAGGGGTTCGGCTTCGTCGTAGCGTTCTTGGAAGAAATAGAGTGCAGCTAGATTGTTCATATTAGTCGCTACATCGGGATGTTCATCCCCCAGTAAGCGTCTCATCACCTCCAAGGCTTGCAGATAGAGGGGTTCGGCTTGGGTGTAGTGTCCTTGGGTTCTGTAGAGTTCGGCTAAATTATTTAGGCTGGTGGCGACATCGGGATGGTTCCTTCCCAGTAAGCGTTTCCTCAGTTCCAAGGCTTGCAGATAAAGCGGTTTGGCTTCGTCATAGCGTCTGAGCAAGAAGTAAAGTAACGCTAGATTGTTAAGACTGGTGGCAACATCGGCATGGTTCTCTCCTAAGTTACGTTTCCTCAGTTCCAAAGCTTGCAAATAAAGAGATTCGGCTTCGTTGTAACGTCCTTGAAAGAAGTAGAGGGCGGCGAGATCATTGAGGCTGATGGCGATATCAGGATGGTTCTCTCCTAAGTTACGTTTCCTTAAGTCCAAAGCTTGAAGATAAAGCGGTTCGGCTTGGGGATATTGTCCCTGAGAGTGGTAGAGTCGTGCTAGGTTATTCAGGCTGGTGGCAACATCGGCATGGTTCTCTCCTAAGTTACGTTTCCTTAAGTCCAAAGCTTGCAGATAAAGCGGTTCAGCTTGATCGTAGCGTCCATGGGTTCTATAGAGTTCCGCCAGATGATTCAGGGTTGCAGCTAAGTCAGTTTCTAAATCAAATCGTCGTTGCAGGTCAACCGCTTTATGGAAATATTCAATGGCGAGGGCAAGTTCTAGCTGGTAATCCTCAAATTCTCCATTTTCCAGTCGGCTTTGGTAGAGTTGTCCGAGTTGAGCATACAAGTTCGCCAGACTTGGGTCTTGGCTTCCCCCTTTTGCTTCAGTTTGTTGAATTAAGGCTTTAAGGTCTGCTAACGGTATCACCTGGTTTGTCCCCTGACGCCGATATTTATTCTTCCTGTACTATAGCAATCCTTTTTCGTTGAGGTTAGGACAGGGGATGAAAAAGTTGTGAGCTTATCGGGACATGTTTCACGACTAAGGTTTTTTTCACCCTGATGTCACTCAACCCGCCCCGACTCAAAACGATAGCAAGGCAATCCGGAAGCGTTACGGATTGTCAACCAACTTATGTTTATTGAAATGGATGAAAGATATGAGTTAAAATTTATCCTCAGATGTATGCAACTTGATGATTAGGATATAACAGCTTCAAAAAAACTGTATAGGGTTAATATCATGCTAACCAGGCTAAAAGTTTCTGGTTTTAAAAACCTTGTTAATGTAGATGTCCGCTTTGGTTCATTTACCTGTGTAGCGGGTGCAAATGGCGTAGGTAAATCTAACTTGTTTGATGCGATCAGGTTTCTGTCAGCCTTGGCTGATCTTCCTCTAATTGAAGCCGCTTTATCTGTTCGAGATGAGGGAGGTAGGACAGGAGATGTCCGTAGTCTGTTTCATCGGATTGGCAATGACTATGCTCCACAGATGTCATTTGAAGCTGAGATGATTGTGCCAGGTGAAGGCGTTGATGATTTAGGACAAACTGCCAAAGCTAGCATTACCTTTCTTCGCTACTCTATAGAGTTAGCTTATCGACAAGATGATAGTCTCCGCTCATTAGGATCACTGGAACTGCTGAAAGAAGAGTTAGTTCATATTAATCTTGGTGATGCCTCTAAACATTTGCTATTTAATCACAAGGCGAAAACTTGGCGCAAGTCTGCTGTGAAAGGACAGCGCCGAGTCCCTTATTTTATTTCTACAGAAGGTGAGGGGACAAATCGAGTGATTAAACTTCATCAAGACGGCGGAACCAGCGGTAGAGCCTTAGCTCGCTCAGCCGTTAATCTCCCTCGAACTGTACTGTCTGTGACCAATGCAGCCGAAAGCCCAACAGCACTACTGGCACGTCGGGAAATGCAATCTTGGCAGTTACTACAGCTAGAACCTTCTTCTTTACGACAACCCGACGAATTTACTGCGCCGACAAAATTAGGAACAGATGGCTCTCACTTAGCTTCAAACCTCTATCACCTAGCACGGCTGAGAAAAAATTTCCGCAAATCTGATCAGGAAGCCGAAGCGCAGGTTTATGCTCAAGTGGCAGGTCGTTTAGCACAATTATTAGATGATGTTGATGCCGTGACAATAGAGCGGGATGATCGTCGCGAACTGCTCACATTAATGGTTACAACTAGAGATGGTACAACCCATCCGGCGCGATCTCTCTCAGATGGAACAATGCGCTTTTTGGCGTTAGCGGTACTGGAATTAGACCCAGAAGCTCAAGGTTTATTGTGCTTAGAGGAACCTGAAAATGGTATTCATCCAGAGCGTATCCCGAAGATCCTCGAACTCCTACAAGACATCGCTACGGATGTTGAAGAACCTGTTGATCAGGACAATCCCCTACGCCAAGTAATCATCAATACCCACTCGCCAGCCGTTGTACAGCAGGTCCCAGAAGATAGTCTTTTGGTTGCTGAGTTGAAGGAAGAAAAAACACCGTCAGGACAATGGTTTAAAGGGGTAAGTTTTAGTTGTTTACCGAATACTTGGCGACACCAGAAAGTGGCGGAAACCGAAACAATCAGCACCGTTCCTTTAGGTAAACTTCTCGCGTACTTAAATCCAGTTCCTCCAGAACAACCAGAGCTAAATGGTAATGGACAAGTGGCAACCGACCCATCTTTAAAACCTACCCCGTCTAAAAAACGCAGAGTTTTGGATAGAGAAGACATTCAACCTCTAATTTTAGGCTTCCCAAAAGAATTTGTATGAAGGAACTGCGATACACATTACTATCTGATGGGAGTTCCGACAAAGCGCTACTACCTATCCTGACTTGGTTATTGCGATTACATGGAGTTGAATGTGCTATCCAATCCCAGTGGGCTGATTTTCGGCGCTTACCAAAACAACCACTGAATCACTCAGAGAGAATTGAATTGAGTTTGAACCTTTACCCTTGCGACCTTTTATTTATACACAGGGATGCCGAAAAAGAACCTCGTGAGAAACGAGTTTCTGAAATTCAAAAATCCGTTGAGGGTATCAGGGAATCAGTTTCTGTGCCGGTTATCTGTGTTGTACCTGTGCGGATGACAGAAGCTTGGTTATTATTTGATGAAGCTGCCATACGCAAGGCGGCAGAAAATCCCAGAGGACAGCAACCTTTAGATTTGCCAAACCTCTCTAAATGTGAGGAGTTACCTGATCCAAAACAATATCTTTGTCAACTTCTGCGTCAAGCAAGTGGGTTGACGGGTCGGCGACTAAAGAAATTTCGCGCCAGAGAGCGAGAGAAGATTCAACGAATTGCTGAACTTATCGATGACTTTTCGCCACTGCGGAGTCTGTCTGCCTTTCAAATACTAGAAGCAGACATAAAACAGATGCTCCAAAGACAGAGTTGGTGAGTAAATTATAACTTAACTCCAGTTCTCGTAATTTCCTCTAAAAGAGAGGAAGTTAAAAAAATATAAAATTTTTGCTCAAAGTTCATTCTTTAATTAAAAATTAAAATCGTATTTCAAATAAAGTCTACTCATTGACTCAAACTCTAAGATGTATCGAAATTAGCAAACAGCTTACCCAGTTTTGGGTTAGCACTCATTGGTAACGTTCCTCATGCAATTGTTGGACTAAGTGGAGGCACTAGCTGTGCAATCTGAAACTGTGAGAGTCAGGCGTGTATCCGGCGCTTTTGCCCTGATTGATAGTTTAAAGCGCCATGGTGTGAAGCACATTTTCGGCTATCCGGGTGGTGCGAATCTACCGATTTACGATGAAATCTACCAAGCGGAAGCCACAGGCGAACTCCAACATATTCTCGTGCGACACGAACAAGGTGCTGCCCATGCGGCTGACGGGTATGCCCGGGCGACGGGTAAAGTTGGCGTCTGTTTGGCAACCTCAGGACCTGGAGCCACGAATTTGGTCACGGGTTTAGCCACGGCGATCCTGGACTCTGTGCCGATGGTTGCCATTACGGGACAGGTGCCCCGTGGGGCAATCGGTACGGATGGATTCCAGGAAATTGATATTTTCGGCATTACGCTGCCAATTGTCAAGCATTCCTATTTGGTCAATGATGCTCGTGATATTCCTCGGATTGTGGCGGAAGCGTTTCACATCGCGAGTACGGGTAGACCTGGACCTGTGTTGATTGATATTCCTAAAGATGTGGGAATTGAACTATTTGATTACGTTCCCGTTGAACCAGGTACCATAAAGCTACCTGGATACCGTCCCACGGTGAAAGGGAATTCTAACCAAATTAACAAGGCACTGGATTTGATCGGGGCGGCGAAGAAACCGTTACTCTATGTGGGCGGCGGTGCGATCGCGGCGGGTGCCCATGGGGAACTTCTGGAACTAGCGGAGCATTTCCAAATTCCGGTGACAACCACTCTGATGGGCAAGGGAGCCTTTGATGAGTCCCATCCCCTAGCTTTGGGTATGCTAGGGATGCACGGCACCGCTTATGCGAATTTTGCGGTGAGTGAATGTGATTTGTTAATTGCCTTGGGCGCCCGCTTTGATGACCGGGTGGCGAGTTTGCCGAAACAGTTTGCCGTCGATGCGAAGGTGATTCACATCGATATTGATCCGGCGGAAGTGGGGAAAAACCGGAACACTGATGTACCCATTGTTGGTGACGTGCGCCAAGTGTTAATTGACCTGTTGCGACGCTCTCAGGAACTGGGGAATGGCATTGATCTCAACCAAACCCAACCCTGGCGCGATCGCATTCAACAGTGGCAGAATGAGTATCCCTTAGATCAGCCCCATCCCCAGGAGAATCTCTCGCCCCAAGAAGTGATTGTGGAAGTTGCCCGTCAATCCCCCCAAGCTTACTACACCACCGACGTCGGTCAACACCAAATGTGGGCGGCTCAATTCCTGAAAAATAAGCCCCGTCACTGGATTTCCAGTGGCGGTTTGGGCACAATGGGGTTTGGCTTGCCTGCGGCTGTGGGTGTAAAAGTTGCTCTACCCTCCGAACCGGTGATTTGCATCAGCGGCGATGGTAGCTTCCAGATGAATATGCAGGAACTGGGTACAATTGCCCAGTACAGCATTGGTGTAAAGATTGTCATCCTCAACAATGGTTGGCTGGGAATGGTGCGCCAATGGCAGCATTTGTTCTATGACGATCGCTATGAAGCGACGAATCTGGAAGTCGGCACCCCAGAGTTTGTTAATCTGGCTCAGGTGTATGGGATCAAGGCAATTAAGGTGACACAGCGTCACGCTTTACCCGATGCGATCGCCCAAATGCTTGCCCATGACGGTCCAGTGCTTGTAGACGTGCGTGTCACCCGCAATGAAGACTGTTATCCCATGGTTGCTCCCGGTCATACCAATAGCGACATGATGGGTTTGCCTTCTCCCAACCCAGGGCAGATTTCACCCAGTATGGTGACTTGTTCCAACTGTGGAACAGAAAATCCAGTGACTCATAAATGCTGTTGTGAATGTGGCACGAAACTACTCGATATGCCATCGACAGTCAATCTGCCGGATGTGACAACCCTTGCGGGTTAGTTACAAGCCCCATCCCAAAAGTGGGTGGGGTTGTTGACCTTCTTGATCTTCGTGAGCAAAGGCAATGACAGATACACCATTAAACGACCTTAATTTATCTGTCTTAAGTAGGATGTTTAATCAACGGCAACGGATAAAGAATCGTCCTCAGAGCAGACTGATTATGGCAAAATGTGAGAAGGGTTATAAAACTCAAGCTTCTGAGTTCTGATGTAATAAACTTTATTTTTTCTTAACACAGCTTAGCAAAAAGTAACTGTCTGAAACTTTCATCAGGGATTAAACTAAGAATAGCAAAAACTACAGATTTTTTTTGGGATCAAGATAAACAGGCTTCCTTTGAAGGCGCTAACCTACTATTTGCATCATAACAAAACTGATATCAACATAAGAACAATGTGCATTACAGGCTCACTCACTGACTTTTCATTACCCGAAATTTTTCGGCTCCTTGGTAAAGGGCATCACACGGGTTTGCTGACTGTGAATACTGATGCTCCTACCGCTGTCACCCCTAATGGTGTTTGCTATATCTGGGTCTATCGCGGTCGAATTGTGGCTGTTGATTCTCAGTTAGAGTATCCAGGATTAATTAAGTTAATTGCTAAACGCCAATGGATGGATAGAAGTCAGTTGGCTCAGTTGAGGGAGTCAGTTCCCCAGGATCAACCTTTGGGTTCCTACCTGCAAAAACAAGGGTTGTTAACCATGGAACAAGTCAAATGGCTGTTCCAAGCCCAAGTCTTACGACCAACCTGTACCTTGTTTCAACTCAAAGCGGGTCATTTTAAGTTCAACCATGAAGTCAAACTGCCAATGTCGGGAATGACGGGTTTGAGTTTGAGTACTCTAGCGGCGAACTTACTAGGATTACGTGCCTTGGGTAACTGGAATGCCCTAGGTGATAAATTACCCGATGCCAATGGGGGGTTGCTCAGTATTACAGGATACCCTCGTTATCCTCTAAACGCCTTAGAATCTCAAGTCTGGGAGTATACCAGTGGTACTGTTTCCCTGAGAGAAATTGCCAAACAACTTAGACTTTCTGTAAAAACTGTGCAGCAGATTGCCTTTCGATTAATGACAGTCGGTTTGGTTGAAGAAGTCCCCTTAGTGATTCATACCCCTTGCCCTCAATCTGTGGACGCGATCGCGACGCCGCTACATCCAGAAGCGACAGATCAGCCAGTCAGCCACTCGTTTTTGCACAACTTAATGGGTTTCTTAGCGGATAAGTCCAAGCATCTGCCGTTACGGGCGGCTTAGTTAGGGTAAATGATATATCATATTACGACAGGTTCTAATAAACGAATTGTTCCTCGCTCCGCATCAATTTCTACCATGCCACCGATAGGTACGGTAAATTTATCCTGGATATGACCGATCATCGAACCATACCAGGCAGGAACCCCCAAGGGTTTGATATGGTCAGATAATACTTGCCGCAAAGTCAGCGATGGTTCATTAGCGTCGCCTGCGGGACAGTTTATACATTGTGCAAAAATAAATCCAGCCAATTGATCGAGAATTCCAGCGAGTTTGAGCTGGGTTAACAAACGATCAATCCGGTAAACCTCTTCTCGTATATCTTCCACAAACAAAATAGTGTGCTCCCAGTCGGGTAAATAATCTGACCCCACCAGCGCCGCAATCAGAGATAAATTTCCCCCCACCAGACGCCCCCTTGCCTTACCTCTGGTAATAGTTTCCACAGGAGTACTCAGTAGATTTTGCAGCGTCATTGCTTCCCCATCAAACAAGATGCGTTGCAGATGTTGGATTGAGAACCAATTCCAGGTTGATGTTCCTAGGGGTCCATGGAATGTGATCAGGTTGCTGTGAGCATAAATCGCTAACAGCAGCGAAGTCACATCGCTATAGCCGATAATGATTTTTGGATTTTGGCGGATTAGCTGATAGTCCAACAGGGGTAAAATTCGATTACAACCCCATCCGCCTGCCATTGCTAGCACAGCCTGGACAGAGGAATCAGCAAACATCGCATTCACATCAGCAGCACGCTCAGCATCTTGACCAGCGAGGTAGCCGTACTGGTTGAAAATATGTGTCCCAAGTTTTGTGTTTAAACCCAGTTGTGATAAAACGGGGGTAAATTCATCAACGGTCTTTTGGTCAACCAGACGGGCTGGACTAATCAATCCTATGGTATCGCCCGGATGCAGACGTCGCGGTTTGAGAAGGGGTAAGGGGTTTGCCGTTGCCGGTAATTGGGTTGCCAACAGCGTCAGTCCTAAAAGTTTAAGCAAGGCACGGCGATTACCTGAAAAGGGTTGGCTCAATGTTCAGTCCCGGAAAACTACAATAGAAAAACCGAAAAACGACTTGGAGTACCAAGCTCTTAAAAAGAGCTAGAATTGACATACTTGAATCATCTCGCTAAAACCAAGCAATAATAATAGAGATATTGCATCTGCCAGATTTTGGTCAACTCACCGACGCTCTAGCATCAAACTCCCGAACAGGGATTGATGGTTGGTTTGTGTCATCACTGCGCTATCGGTACAGAGACGATGATTTTTTGTATCCGATTAACCACAGACATTTGATCTGACGGTGCTGAACCTGACTCGTTGAAGAGCATCTGCCTTTCAAATTCACGATAGCTAGTCAAAAACTCCAGCAATTCAGCCATTACACCCAGAGACATGGTAATTGCTTCAGGCTATGGTAGGGAAAGATACTCTCTCTCTCGATGTGGAGGTGATCCATCAATCCCAAGGAACATGCCTCAGGTTAATGGCATCCATGCTACAGCTATCCTCAACAGACGTATACAGACTCGATTGATGAAATTGACACGTTGAAGTCATGGGATTTTAGGAACTAGGAGGATCTACCCGTTCCGTCAGATGCTAGAACAGATAAGCAAGGGTGGTAATCGCGTGAGAGCACTGGCGCAGTTTTGCCAGCTAGAGGCTGAGTATCAACGGGTCGCATCAATTTTACAGACCCAAAGACGGCAATATCAGCATTCTTAAGGATGAAATTAGTTTCTTTGCCCGAAGAACCGCCAACCATTTTGGTGGTTGATGATGACCAGTTTATACGAGAGCTTTTACGCCGAGTCATGGAAAAAGAAGGCTATAAAGTTGTCGAAGCAACCAACGGCGAACAGGGTTTGGACGTCTATCAGCGTCTCAAACCCCATCTAGTTATGCTAGACGCCCTGATGCCGGTCATGGATGGTTTTACCTGTTGCAAACACTTACAAAAACTCTCAGACGAAGACGAGACATCACCCGATAGCGAACATTTGGAGGCTCAAGGATTACAGGGAGTTTCCCAAACGCCTGTGTTAATGATTACCAATCTCGATGATCCAGAATCCGTTGACCGTGCCTTTGCCGTGGGTGCTACTGACTATATCACCAAACCGATTCACTTAGCCGTCTTGCGTCAACGAGTGCGGCGTTTAATTCAACAATTTCAGCTTTATCAACAACTCGAACAAGCCAATCGAGAGTTACAACGTTTAGCGACTTTAGATGGACTGACGGGTGTAGCCAATCGACGGCGGTTTGATCAATACCTTGATGATGAATGGTGGCGCATGATTCGAGAAGAGTCATCCTTGTCTCTGATTCTGTGTGATATTGATTTTTTCAAAAAATATAATGATACCTACGGTCATCAAGCCGGTGATGCCTGTTTGCGAAGGGTGGCTGATGCTTTGCGTTTTTGTGCTAAACGTTCTGTGGATTTAGTTGCTCGTTATGGCGGTGAAGAGTTTGCTATTGTTTTACCCAATACCACCACGATTGGTGCTTCTCTAGTGGCTGAAGAATTACGCAGCTTGGTTTATAGTTTAAAGATTACCCATGCGGCTTCAGCCGTCAGTGAATATGTCACACTCAGTTTGGGTGTTGCTAGTCTGTATCCGGAGCCTGATACTCCACCAGCTACGCTAGTTGCTGAAGCGGATTTGGCTTTGTATCAAGCGAAAGCCTCTGGGCGTAATCGATATGTGGCGAAAGTTTGAACTAAATTTAGGGATGGGTGGCATAGTGTTGCTGAAATATCGTAGCATTGCCGATATTCTGTACATGCGTCAATCCCCAAAGCAGATAATCCCTAAGAACTATCATGACCACTGCTGTCAACACAACACCCCGATTAGCTTCACGCTTGGTGAATGGATTCCTTTCCATTAAGCCCTTAGCCAATTTAGCCAAGCAGCAAGCTCGTAAGATGATTGTGAAACGAGCTGAAAAAATTGGCGTACCTTGGACGAAACAGGTTAATGAGTTGCGAACTCTAGACTGGGATAGTTATCTTGATCAAGTCCAAAACCCCCAGTTAACCTACCCTGATTATTATTTGCGTCCCTTCCATGCTTATGACAAGGGAAATCTTCAGTGGGATGCTGCGTTTGAACAAGAAGTTGCGGCTTATGCTGTTCATGCCAATCTCTACCCTGAAGATAGACTCCAAGGAGACGCTAAGCTGCGACAGAGTTACCATGAGTTGGTGCAAAAGCAAGTCGCCATTGAGCCACAAGATATTGTGGATCTAGGGTGTGGTGTCGGGATGAGTACCTTTAGCTTACAAAGGATTTATCCCCAGGCAAAAATTACGGGTGTAGACTTATCGCCTTACTTTCTCGCCGTCGCCGCCTACAATTCCCAGCAGCATCATCGAGAAATTAACTGGAAACATGGGGCGGCTGAAGCGACAGGTTTACCTGATACTTCATTCGATTTAGTCTCTATTTTCTTGGTATTCCACGAATTGCCTCAAATGGCGGCAAAGGCAATCCTGCGGGAGGCACGGCGGTTATTACGTCCTGGTGGCTATCTTACCCTGATGGATATGAATCCTCAGTCTCAGGTGTATGGGACGATGCCAGCTTATGTTTTTACCTTATTCAAAAGCACTGAGCCTTACTTTGACGAATATTTTACCTTGGATATCGAGCAAGCGATCGCGGAAGCCGGATTCCAGCATCCGACAATCATACCGAACACTCCCCGTCATCGGACGATCATTGCCCAAGTCGAGGAGGTGATTGGGGATTAGGAATTGGGGAAGAGGGAAAGAGGGAACCCAATGCTGGGATCGTCTTAGCAAAACTTAACATAAACCAATACTTGACATTCTTTCGAGGAGATCCCCGTCTCTGATAGACTCTTAGACTGGGGACAGTAAATAACACCAGGGAAAAACTAAGCAGTTGAGAGGAAAAGCTTCGTGCTAGAAACTACGCTAGGACTAGAAATTATTGAAGTTGTCGAACAGGCAGCCCTTGCTTCTGCCAAATGGATGGGCAAAGGTGATAAGAACACTGCTGACCATGTGGCAGTAGAAGCCATGCGGGAGCGGATGAACAACATTCACATGCGGGGTCGCATCGTGATTGGAGAAGGGGAGCGAGATGAAGCCCCGATGCTCTATATCGGTGAACAAGTAGGCATCTGTAACCAGCCGGATGCTAAGAACTTCTGTAACCCCGATGAACTCATTGAAGTTGATATTGCCGTTGACCCTTGTGAAGGGACAAACTTGGTGGCTTATGGGCAACCGGGTTCAATGGCGGTGCTAGCTATTTCTGAGAAAGGGGGGCTGTTTGCTGCACCTGACTTTTACATGAAAAAGCTAGCTGCGCCTCCGGCGGCTAAAAATCATGTCGATATCAATAAATCAGCAACGGAAAACCTGCAAATTCTCTCGGAGTGCCTAGATCGCTCAATTGAGGAACTTGTGGTTGTCGTGATGAAACGCGATCGCCACAAGGGACTGATTGAGGAAATCCGCTCGGCTGGCGCCAGAGTTCGGCTGATTAGTGACGGAGATGTATCTGCGGCGCTCTCTTGTGCCTTTTCGGGGACAAATATCCATGCTCTGATGGGCATTGGTGCAGCACCCGAAGGCGTTATATCCGCCGCCGCGATGCGCTGTTTGGGAGGACATTTCCAAGGTCAGTTAATCTATGACCCAGAGGTTGTACAGACGGGTTTGATTGGTGAGAGCAAAGAGGGTAACCTGGATCGGCTCAAAGAAATGGGTATTAACGAGCCCGATAAGGTCTACAATACTCATGAGCTAGCCTCGGGTGAAACTGTGCTATTTGCCGCTTGTGGTATTACGCCTGGAACCTTGATGGAAGGGGTAAGACTCTTCCACGGGGGAGCGCGGACTCAAAGCTTGGTAATTTCCACCCAGTCGAAGACGGCTCGATTTGTGGATACTGTCCATCTGTTTGATCAGCCGAAGACCCTGCAACTGCGATAAATACTGTAAATTTATCCATTGTTTGTTGCAGGATTTCTCCGCCTCGAATTCTAGTCATCGAGAGGAGAGAAAAGCGTTAAAGCCAGAGTATTAGCAATGATAATGCTACTTACTCTGGCTTAGCGTTGATTGATCAGATTCTTGATCGGAATCAAGTACGACAGGGCAGTAAATTCCCCGGGTAATTTGTGAACGTATGCCCAATTGCCTATCGCTTTCAGAAAAATTTCTCAATTTTCTTTATCTTTAAAACAAGCCTAATAGTTGACCCAACCCAACGATAGAGATTCGGAGAACACAATGAATATTGCCGTCGTAGGTTTAAGCCACAAAACAGCGCCAGTTGAAGTACGGGAAAAACTGAGCATTCCCGAAGCCCAACTAGAAGACGCCATGCAACAACTCTGTAGCTACCCCCATGTTGAAGAAGTGGCGATCCTCAGTACCTGCAATCGCCTGGAAATTTATATTGTGGCGAAGGAAACGGAAAAGGGTGTTCGTGAAGTCAGTCAGTTCCTTTCAGATAACTCTCATGTACCCTTGCATCAATTACGCCCCCATTTGTTCATTTTGTTACATCACGATGCAGTCATGCACTTGATGCGCGTTGCGGCGGGACTTGATAGTCTAGTCCTGGGTGAAGGGCAAATCTTATCTCAAGTGAAGCATACCCATAAAGTCGGTCAGCAATACAAGGGAATTGGACGCCTGCTTAACCGACTGTTTAAACAAGCGATTACCGCAGGTAAGCGAGTCCGCACTGAAACCAGCATTGGTACAGGGGCGGTTTCGATTAGTTCGGCGGCGGTGGAACTCGCCCAGATGGAAGTGCAAAACTTAGCCGCTTACCGAGTGGCAATTATCGGTGCTGGGAAGATGTCGCGTCTGCTGGTACAACACCTGCTTTCTAAAGGTGCTGAGTCAATCGCCATTATTAATCGCTCAACTCGACGCGCCCAAGAGTTGGCAAAGCAGTTTGAAAATGCTCAGTTAGCGGTACATCCTCTATCTGAGATGATGGCGGTGATTATGCAGTCGGATATGGTGTTTACGAGTACCAGTGCGACAGAACCGATCCTGGATCGCGCTAAACTGGAAGTCCATCTTGTTCCCAGTCGCTCCTTAATGCTATTTGATATTTCCGTACCCCGTAATGTGGATGCCGATGTCAATGAACTCGAACAGGTTCAAGCCTTTAATGTGGACGACTTAAAAGCGGTGGTGGCGCAAAATACCGAAAGCCGCCGTCAGATGGCGATGGAAGCGGAAAGCTTACTGGAAGAAGAGGTGGAAGCCTTTGAGGTTTGGTGGCGATCGCTCGAAACGGTGAGTACCATTAGTAGTCTGCGGGAGAAAGTTGAAACTATCCGGGAGCAGGAGTTAGAAAAAGCCCTATCCCGGTTGGGTTCAGAGTTTGCCGATAAGCATCAAGAAATTATCGAAGCGCTGACACGGGGAATTGTGAATAAAATTCTCCATGATCCGATGGTGCAGTTAAGGGCGCAGCAGGATATTGAAGCCAGACGCCAAGCGATGCAGACGCTGCAAACGCTGTTTAATTTGGAGATTGAGGAGCAGTTTGGTTAAGGGTTAGTGCTGAAATTTTTCGGTTGGGTTTCGTTGTTTTGGTAGCTATTCCTTAAGGAGAATATCTATAGAAGGGGTACGGCAATGCCGTACCCCTACTGGGTTGAGGTACGAAACCCAACGCCATCGCTATTCTTGAACATTATGTGCTTTCCCTGACATGCTCCCTTGAGGTTGGCTGAATCTGTGCGTCAGCGTTTATTGATTGTTTAAGCTAATTTCAGTTTGTAGAGACATTCCGGCGGAACGTCTCTACAAAATGGAAAATTTTGTCGTTTTTGTTACAGTTTTTTGGCGATTTTTGTATCTATTTTGATTACTGGACTGGCGATCTAGGCAAACCCTGACAAAGTTTCAGATTGTGACCATCTGCAGTATACCCGTATGTTTACGATTCAAATGGAATCACTCTAGTCTTGTCTTGGTAAACCTCAAGATTTATATAATTGATTGCCGCGATCGCACGTATCCAATCTACTACATTGGCACTTAGCTAACTCAATACAAAATAGTGTAGAGAAATGGGGTCAAGGCATTTGTCTGTGATGATACAAATCCTACCCTCAAACTGGCTCAAGTCTGTAAGAAATGTATCCCTGTAGGGGCACGGCATTGCCGTGCCCTTACCAGGTTTAGGGGGGTGTCCGATGATGCATTAAACACCGAGAGAAGTTTATATATAATAGTCCCATAAACTGAATGAAAGCGTTTATTAGTCATAGCAGTATCGACAAACCCTTTGTCGAGCGTCTGGCAACGGATTTACGCACCCGCGAAGGGATTGATGCTTGGTTGGATAAATGGGAGATTCGGCCCGGTGATAGAATACCGGATAAGTTGGAAGACGGATTAGCCAATCCAGGTATTCTAGTTCTGGTTCTCTCCCCCGATAGTGTGGCACAGGTGCAAAAAGCCAAAGAAATTATTAAATTGGCGAGTCAAAAAGAGGGAGATTCTTTTTCAGGACTGCTAAACTCGATTTATCAAGCGGCTCCACATTTGAAGAGGTAGGGTGAATGGCTAGTCGGGATGAGTTATTCGACAGGCTTAAGTGTCTGAATCCGGCTCAATTTGAGGAAGTGCTGTTTCGCTTGGAAATCGAGCCTTGGATTATTCCTGGAGCGTTTGCCGAGCAAAGTGTGAGGGCAAAAGCCGTGCTCCAAAGGCTGGAGCAAGAACCGGAGGGATTTCCTCGCCTGGAAAGAACGCTGTCTGAATCGGCTATCTCGATTATTGGTGAGCAATATATCGGCTACGAGATAGAAGCTCAAGTTAAAGGAATTGTTAATGAGTATATCCAGCAGTCCTTTGAAGGGCGGGAGGAAGAGCAGCGTCAGCTTGATGAGTTTGTACTGAATAATTCCAGGGGTGTGCTGTTGGTAACGGCGGCGGCGGGTTTTGGCAAATCGGCTCTGTTGTCTCATTGGCAACAGAAAAAGCAGGACGATTATTTTATCGCAGTGCACTACTTTAGCTACCGTTACCCGAAGACGCGCTCAGTCTCGGAAGCCTATCGTCATCTGCTCAAGCAACTCTATCTCTATCACAACATCCCCAATGGACAGTTTCCTAATGATCCCAATCGGATGCGGGATATCCTGGTGGGGATGCTGGAGAAACCTGTCTCGCCAGAGGGTAAGCGTCTGGTGATTGTTTTAGATGGGTTGGATGAGGCTTCAGAAACCTTTGAGCCGTTTTTTACCAGGCTCCCGGATGGTGTGTTTGTGATTGCTTCGGCACGCGCTGAGGAAGAAGAGGAGCCCTACCTGCGTAATTGGATAGACGATGCTGATAAGAGACTGTGCCTGAAGCGGCTACCTCGTGAGGCAATTCCCAAGTGGCTAGGGGAAATCAGGGAGTTAGCGATTTACTCACAGGATGGTGATTTTGTCAAACGGCTGGATGAGATAACGGGTGGGTTCCCCCTATACCTACGTTATCTGATTGATGAGTTGAGACAGGCGGCAAGCCAAAATCAGGATGTGCGGGGAGTGCTGGCACAAACGCCCACGGGATTTGAGGGGTATGTAGAGCAACAGATCGAGCGTTTAGATGAACTGGAATTACCCGATCAAACGTTGCAGTTGTTTGCCCTACTAGCAGTAGCGAAAGGGGTACTAGAGAAAGAAGATATCAAAACATTAACCCAAATGCGCGATCGCGACTTGCGAAAGCTAGGCAAGTCTTGGCAGGTGAAGCGCTGGATGAAGAGTCCTGATGATAAGTTCTACGCTTTTGCTCACCCGTTGCTGGCTAAGACGTTTGGCAACCAGCTAGGAGACGACGCGGAAGATGCTTTGCAGGATTTAATCGACTACTGTGGCAAATGGCAGGAACACCAGAGTGCTTATGCTCTGCAGTATTATGCCGAACACTTGCAGGAGGCGAAGCGGCGGGAGGAGTTGTCCGAACTTGCTCGTAATCAAGACTATGTTACGGCTCAACGGCAACAGTTACCAGAGCAGCCGGATTTGCCCCTAAAGACGGTGCAGATAGCGTTGTGGAATAAAGCCAAAACCGATGATGCGGCTGGGATGGCAGAGTTTCTGCTGCTACACGCAGGGCGACTGATACAGATAACCACCCAAGAGTCACCCTTGGAGGCGTTGCGAGCAGGCAGTATCACCAAAGCCTGGGCGCTGGCGGAGCAGTTTGATATTGAACGCTGTATCTTGTGGTATCTGCTGCTGGCGTGGGAGTTGGCAACAAATGACACCCAGGATACAGAGAAAATGGAGCAAGCGAGGGAAACCTTGGAGCGATTGCAGCAGAAGGATTTGCCCCGTTTATCAACATCTTGGATGAGCGATTGTGCTGTTTACTTACTGACGCATCTATTGACAGCGACAAAAGGGACGTTTAAGGCGCTCTCAAGGCTAATTTTAGATGATAATAGTCTCGCCAACCTGTGCCAGAACCTTGTCGAAGGGAGTGACTTCACCGCCGCCATCGACACCGCTCAGCAAATTGAGGATTCCTACGAAAGGGCAGAGGCGCTCTTTGAGATTGCCAAAGCTCAGGCACAGGCAGAAAACTTCACCGCCGCCATCGACACCGCTCAGCAAATTAAGCCTTCATCCAAACGGGCATGGACGCTCTTTGAGATTGCCAAAGCTCAGCCAACAGCAGAAAACTTCACCGCCGCCATCCACACCGTTCAGCAAATTGTGCCTTCCTACGAAGGGGTAAGGGCGCTTCTTGAGATTACCAAAGCTCAGCCAACAGCAGAAAATTTCACCGCCGCCATCGACACCGCTCAGCAAATTGAGGATTCCTACGAAAGGGCAAGGGCGCTTCTTGAGATTGCCAAAGCTCAGCCAACAGCAGAAAATTTCACCGCCGCCATCGACACCGCTAAGCAAATTGAGGATTCATCCAAACGGGCATGGGCGCTGGTTGAGATTGCCAAAGCACAGGTAAAAGCCATAAGCATTGAACAGGCACTTTTAACCGCCGAGAAAATTCTCATCAACCGCAATCAACACCTTCCCAATATCGCGGCTGCCTTTGTCGAGACAGGCGATAAGGAAAACTTCAAGCGTCTGTTGATTACCTGTGCCTACTACCTAGATGCCGCCTATAAAATGTGCGGACATCTCGCCAAACTCTATCCCACTCAAGCAACCGATATCGCCAAGATTATCAATAACTTTACCTTAAGTTCACCCTAAAAACTGGAGATGAGGGTGAGAGGGGAGCGGTGTAGAGACGTGCCATGGCACGTCTGGAAGATGAGGGAGCAGGGGGTTTCAAACAGTAGGGGTTTGGTTCCCAAACCCCTTTAGGGTGGAAATGCTGTTCAATGGCTCCGCCTCCCAAAGGCATTCCCTTCTCAGACCTGGGAACGAGAATGCGAGAATGTCTAGGTGTGCCACGCCACTACAAATAGCTGATTTTCATGGAAAGTTAGACATCTGCATCGGGGCGGGTTTAGTCACATCCCTTGTGCAACCGAAAAGATAGTAGTGAAACCCGCCCCTACAGACGCGCCATGCCCTCTTTCGGAAGCAGGCGGACTTTAGTTTGTGTAGGTGCGATTTCAATCGCCATGGCAAAAGGGGGTTCCTTGGTATGAGTATGATAATAGGGGAGATTTATGGGTTAATCGATTAGACGATTGAAGCAACGACTGGATACCTTATTAGTAGACCTTAATTTATGCGAATCTCGACAACAGGCACAGCGGTTGATTCGGGCGGGAGAAGTGCGGGTAAATCAGCAGCTTGTCGATAAACCCGGAACTGAAATAGAGACAACCGCCGAGATTAAAATTGCTCAGAAATCCCCTTATGTTTCTAGAGGTGGGGAAAAGTTAGCTAAAGCCTTAGACGAGTTTGGCATTGCTGTCGAAGGACGTATTTGCTTAGATGGGGGTATTTCCACCGGCGGCTTTACCGACTGCTTACTGCAAAGGGGGGCAGAACGGGTTTATGGTGTTGATGTGGGGTATGGACAAGTGGCTTGGAGGTTGCGAAATGATCACCGGGTGATTTTGAAAGAACGCACGAATTTACGCTATCTAGAACCTGCTGATTTATATGGAGAATCTCTTGAAGTAGACAAAGAAGACAAAGAGGGGATTTATCCCGATTTAGGGGTTGTAGATGTGTCGTTCATTTCCCTGACGAAAATACTGAAAGCCTTATGGAATCTGCTACAAGCGCCGCGTGAGGTGGTGTTGCTGGTGAAGCCACAGTTTGAAGTGGGACGAGAACGGGTTGGCAAAAAAGGCGTTGTGCGCGATCCTAAAGATCAGGCTGGCGCGATCGCACAAGTTTTACCAACCGCTCAGGATTTAGGCTGGCTCTATCAAGGCTTAACTTGGTCTCCCATAACCGGTCCTGCAGGTAATATTGAATATCTACTCTGGCTCAGAATGGATAGTCAAATTCAGAGTCCTGATGTAAGCGAAATTCAATACCTCACTCAATTAGCTACCGCTTACTTTCAAAAGAAACAGTGAACTACCTACATCAAATCGGAAGATTAAAATTCCCTGGGTTCGTAGTCGCAACAGTTATCACAAGGACCTGAGGGATTAACCGCGCAGCGGATATAAGCCGAACGAGCATTAAATCGACAGGTAATATCACCGATTAAATAACCAACGCCTTCGAGATAATACTGATCAGGCGGTAATGGATTTCTTGGTAGTACCCTAGCCGTTGATGCTTGAATAGAATTTCTTAACCTAATTTGCGCCTGTTCCTTAGCTCGGTGCATCACCCAGATGGAAAGCACTGGGGGGGTCAAACCCAAGACAAACACTATAATTGTCTCTAACATGCTTTTTCCTCCAGGGTGACTCTACTGGCTCAATGGTTCTGTCATTTAAGTGTAATTTGAGTATGACACCGCTATGCCCTAACTCTCGTCTCTCAGGTAATCGCCCAACTCTATAGAACCACTCTAGCTTGTCTCGTGATAACCAATTTATAAGCTTTCCAAAAAAAAAAGCAAGGTTGAATTAGCCTTGCCCTTTTTGAGAAATGATCTTAAAAAACCACCTACCTCACCATCTGATAGACTGAATCTTCGATTCGCTCATGAATTTCCGGTATCAAATCAAAACCGCGTACAATTTCCCTCATCCGCACCTGTTTAGCTTGGAGCGCTGTTTGTAGCAGTTTCATGGCTTCTTTTGGCTTACCACACCCGCAAAAAAACAAATCAGCGGCAAAATAGCCATGTTCGGGCCAGGTATGGATAGCAATATGAGACTCCGCCAATGTCGCTGTCGCCGTTACTCCGTGGGGACTAAACTGGTGTACACATAAATCAATGAGAGTTCCTTCTCCAACAGAAATCGCATCAATCAAGGCGCGGCGAATTCCTTCAGGATCATTGAGAAGGTCTTCAGGCGCTTCCCATGCGTCAACGACCAGATGAGTTCCCACTTGTTTCATTCTACTCGATCTACTCCACCCAATAAGATTTCAAAGACTCTATTTATAGCATAGAGTTAATTCAGTCCTCAACTCATTAGAGATTTAACCTGATTCAGTGTCAACGGTACTCTCTTGTTCCATGGCACGCCGATGGCTCCGAATGTACCAACCCCCCAACAGGCTCAAAAGGTTGAACCTAGGCATGACCACAGACTTTTGACGAGACGTTTGACTTCTCAGGTAGTGGTAACTAGTCAATACAACTAAGCTACCCCCTCTAACTCCATCTATTGATTAGACTAACAAATAAATTATCCTCTAGAGGGAATAACTCAGAACTTAGGGGTACTTGAAGTCGATTCGATGACGCCAAATAATTTAACCTTAAAGCCGTATCACAGTTTAGTTATAACATTATCCATCTTCAGAATGAAATGTGAAACTCAAAAATGAGAAAATGAGCCGTAGATTTTCCGGGAGTCAATTATTTGATTTTTGTGACTCCGTTTGGGATTCAACTTTTGTAGATGCTGTCACATCGAACACCACTTTAAATGTTCGTCCAATCTTAGTTTTGATTAAATCTTCCAATAGTGTCACATCTTGAGGTGTGATTGGCTCTACCGAGCGAACAACAACTGTAATAGAAGGGGGATGATAATTCCAATCAATATCTGACCGAATTAGTTCTATATCCGAACGCCTAAACTGGGAATTTTCCACCAAAATATTCCGGATCGAGTCATTCGCTTGCGCTTGCTGAATTAGTTCTACAAAGCTAAACCCCAAAGGCAAGGCTAACAACCCAATTAAGCCGATAGAAACTCCCCAACTCAAGGTTCTAGTAACTTCATTACTCCGAGCGTAACCACTAAAAACGTAAACCAATAAACAAGCCAGATTAATTCCAATCAAATTGGTGATATAGAGCAGAAAAGCTCCTTGAGTATATCCCCACTCTGCCTGGGAGAGTGTAAGTCCAACTACGCAAAGCGGCGGCATAAGGGCAACCGCGATCGCTGTACCTGGAACAGCATCACCAATCTCTGGACGAATTTTTGCGTAACCACTCACTCCGCCGGCGACTAAAGCAATTAAAAGATCAATAAGATTGGGTTGAGTTCTGGATAAAACTTGCTCTTTAAACTCAGGAATACTGATAATTGTGCCAACTATCCATGAACAAGCAATCCCCAGCATTGTTCCGGAAAAAATAGAAATAGAACTTCGCCATAGCAGTTTCAAATCTCCTTCTAATGTAGCAAATGAAAATCCCCGCAGTGGCATCATCAAGGGGGCAATAATCATCGCACCAATGATTACAGCAGCACTATTCAAGAGTAACCCAAATGAAGCAATTAAACAGGAGCTAACAATCAGCACTAAATAGTTTTGAGTTAGCTTTGAATCTTTCAAGAGGGATTCTCTGAGCTGAATAATAGGAATAGCTTTTAGTCCCACATCTTTGAATAGTTGCCAGGTTTGGCTCGCTGTATGAGACACCTTCTTGGGATCTTGCATGGGTTTAGCCCGGATAATCAGAAGCCTTGAACGGAATTATATCTCCAGATTATAGCATTACTTTTGCTGGTCTATGGATGCTAACGGATGCAACCCACCCTAAAGCTAAGCGGCTACAATCCAAGATTTTAAATGGGTGGCTCCATCTGATCTGAAACTTGCTCAATAACCTGCTAATATCAGTTTTAGGTCTTATCTGACTCAATGGCGACCTAATAATAGTGGATGCCAGGTTTTGCTAACCAGAAAACTGCGATGACTTCTATATTTTCACCGATTCAAAAACTCCTAATCACATGGCTGCTGCTTTTAGTCACAGGTTGGCTGACGCTGAGTGGGCTGAGTTATGTGGGGGAAATCATTAGTATTTTGCTCACGGCGTCTCTGATTGCGTTTTTGCTCAACTATGCCGTTGGGGGACTGCGACCTTTCTTACCTCGGACAGTGGCGGCGATTTTGGTTTATTTAGTTGCTGCCATTTTTGTTGTATTCATTGCCTTAACGCTAGCACCACCTGTATTTAACCAAGGACGGCAATTAGTGACTCGGTTTCCCGAATTGCTGGAACAAGGACAACAGCAATTGGTGGACTTTCAAGCTTGGAGTATTGAGCATAATTTGCCGTTTGACGTGCGGATTTTCGGCTCTCAACTGTTGGCACGTATCCAAGCTCAAGCCGAAGCGATCGCGTCAACGGGTTTGGGCTTGGTTGTGGGGACATTTAACTGGTTTATCGACTTAATTTTAGTCCTAGTTCTTTCATTTTACATGCTCATTGATGGTGAGCGACTATGGCGTGGTCTTACCAGTATTTTTTCTGCCAAAATCCGTGATAGCTTAACTCAAGCACTGCGACGCAATCTTCAGCGGTTTGTATCCGGTCAACTCTTACTAGGGTTGTTTATGGCAACAACTTTAACCTTAGGCTTTCGTGTATTACAAGTGCCATTTTTTCTGCTGTTTGCTGTTTTTATCGGCTTCATGGAGATTATTCCCTTTGTCGGCGCCACTCTGGGAATTGCTACCGTAGTCCTTGTCGTCGCGTTTATTGATTGGTGGCTAGCCCTGGAAGTCTTGGGAGTATCTGTCGCCTTGCAACAGGTCAAAGATAATATAATTGCGCCCCGAATTATGGGCAACTTAACCGGTTTATCGCCTGTGATTATTCTAACGTCTTTGTTATTGGGGGCTAAAATTGGCGGAATCTTGGGCGTCATTCTGGCGATTCCGGTGACAGGGGTAGTGAAAAGTTTGGCGGAAATTGTCCTTGACCCCACCTTACCGCCTCAGACGGGAGACTTTTTCTCCAATCCTTTGAACGAAACGAAATCCCAGACTACTCTGGCTGTCGCTTCTGATACCGATGCTGATTCTGACATTTCTTGTCAAGACGCTCAGGAAGTAGAACGATAACTATGGATACCTTAACCTATTTAGAGTGAACAACCCCTATACTAACGGGGTCAAGATAGGATCTCAGCATTAAACCATGTCCTACGAGCGAGAAAAACAGATCGCCATCCAAGCTGTAACGGCTGCGGCTCAATTATGTGAACAAGTTCGTCGGGAACAGGGTTCCTTAACCCTAACCAAACCCGATCGCTCTCCGGTAACTGTGGCTGATTTTGGCACACAAGCGGTTATATGTCGGGTATTAGCCGAGGCGTTTCCTGGTGATCCAGTTGTTGGAGAGGAAAACTCTAGCTTATTGCGACAACCTGCCATGACTCAACAGTTGACAGGTGTCACCCATTATGTTAGGTCTCAGATTGCTGAAGCGACACCGGAAACCGTTATCACCTGGATTGATCGGGGTACGGGTCAAGTCGCGAATCGCTATTGGACACTTGATCCGATTGATGGGACAAAAGGCTACGTTCGGGGTGATAATTATGCGATCGCCTTAGCGTTAATTGAAGCGGGTGAGGTGAAACTGGGGGTGTTAGGATGTCCGGCTATCCCGATTCATCCCAACCAACCCGTGAGCGATCGCGGCGTTCTGTTTGTGGGAGTAAAAGGACAAGGGACAACCCTGATACCCCTAGGCGGAGGTCAACCTCAGACGATCCGGGTCAATGAATGCGATCGCATCGAATCTCTACGATTAGTCCAAAGCGTAGAATCCTCTCATGGAAACCCCGAATTGGAAGCGGCTATCACTCAATCCCTTGGTTTTATCAACCCTTCCCTACAGATTGATTCCATGGTAAAATACGGCATCATTGCTAGAGGAGAAGCCGATCTTTACATCCGTTTACCGTTTCCCCTGGAGTCCTCAAAACGGCAAAATATATGGGATCATGCAGCGGGTGTAGTTGTCTTGGAAGAAGCCGGGGGACGAGTCAGTGATATGCATGGTAAAGCTCTAGATTTTGCCTGTGGAACTAAGCTTTTCAACAATCAGGGGATTATTGCCAGTAATAGGGCGATTCATGATGCGGTGTTAGCCGCCATAGCCCAGCAAATTGAAGCCTCTGAGACATCCAAATCGATACCCTAGTGCATGACAAATGGTGGAATAGATGTTAGGTTTTTTCGGGCGTTCGCCAATGCTGAACCGACGCCCTAACGCCCGAGTGTTTCCCTCGCCTTTTCCCGCAGGCTGGCAGCTTTTTCATGATCCGGTTCGAGTTGCAGGGCTTTATCCAGAGAAGGAATCGCTTCCGTGGTGCGCCCTAACGCCATCAGCGCCTCACCACGAATTGCCCAAGCGTCGGCGGAGTTACGCTCCAGTTCAATGGCTTTATCTAACGCTTGAACTGCCTCAGCGGAACGTCCCACCCCTTGTAGTGCTATGCCATAGCGAATCCAACCTCGGGCAAAATTTGGATAGTATTCACTTACCTGTTCATAAAGTTGCAGCGCATCTATGATCTGGTTTTGTTGCCGTAGGGCATCGGCTTTGCTAACTAAGGCTTCGGCATAATTGGATTGGTAGGCGAGGGCGTCATTACAGGCGACTAAGGCAAGTTCTGGTTGTCCTAATTCATTGAGACTGTAGCAACGTCCCCAATAGGCAGGGGCTAAGTCGGATTGGAGTGCGAGGGCTTGATTGTAAACCTCAATCGCTTCCTCATAGTCTCCAGCTTTTCTTAAGTCTTCT
Organism: Coleofasciculus sp. G1-WW12-02; assembly: GCF_040219735.1. Lineage (NCBI taxonomy): Bacteria > Bacillati > Cyanobacteriota > Cyanophyceae > Coleofasciculales > Coleofasciculaceae > Coleofasciculus > Coleofasciculus sp. G1-WW12-02. The sequence goes on from NZ_JAVJRX010000092.1 coordinate 41,601, forward strand.
GCTTCAGAGAGCAAGGATTCGGCGGTAGGTTCAGGGGTTGGCGAGGGAGTGGGAGTGGGAGTGGGAGTTGGGGTTGGGCTTTCCACCGGGACATCCTCAACTTGAGACTGATGGTTCAATTGAGAGGGGAGTAGAATCAGGGTAATGGCAACCGTGGAACTAACCGCGATCGCGATCGCGAAGATTGTCCAAGGCTGCATCAACCATTGGCGAAATCCGTAGGTTCTAGAGGCTGTTGACACCGTTGCAGTTGGTTCAAACTCCTGGGGTTGACTTAGGGATACGGTGACATCAGTCCGCCCCTGATTTGGCTGAGAGGTTTGGGTGCGTGCTGTTTCTTGTGTCTGGCTAGAGGATGATTCGCTATTCGACTCTTGGACTTCAATCAGAGTCGATTCCGTTGGTGTCGCCTCCCACGCCCGCGTCTCGGCTGAATCAGGGGGGAAATTTTGGCTCTCCCGATCCGTCGGTGCTTGTGGATCAACCAGGGGTGGCAATTCAGGCTCAGGTGCTAAAGGTGGGGGGGGTGACGCCGACTCCAATAATGTCGTGGGTAAACTCTGGAATGCCAACAGGGCTTCTTCTGCTGTCCCGTAGCGATCGCGAAAATCATAGCGTACCATCTTATCCAGAATTTCCCCAAATTCTGAGCTAATCTGCTTGGCATATTGCCGCCAGTTTAGTTCACCCGTCTCCGAGTCTTCTCTAAGATGCTTCGGCTGAATCCCCGTTAATAACTGAATCCCAATAATACCCACGGCATAAACATCACTACTATAGCGAGGTTTCCCGGCTAATTGTTCATTGGGCATATACCCCTTTGTGCCGATAGAAATGGTCACATTTGTCAGTCCCGTTTCCGGAGGGAGCGACTCACATCTGACTTGTTTCACTGCGCCAAAATCAATCAGCACGATTCTGCCATCACAGGCGCGGCGCATCAAATTGGCTGGCTTGATGTCACGGTGAATCACATTCTGTTCATGGACAAATGCCAGTACCTGCAACATATCTTGCAGGAGAGATAGCACGTTTTCCTGTGACCACGGCACAGAGGTTTCTATCTCCTTGCTTAGGGGTTGCCCTTGAATATATTCCTGAGCCAGATAAAATTCGTGATTTTCCTCAAAATGAGCCAAAAGCCGGGGAATCTGTTCATGATTACCCAGTCGATAGAGGACTTGAGCTTCTGTTTGGAAAAGGCGTCTCGCCGTTTGCAGGCTCTCCTCATCACTCACTTGAGGTTTTAATTTTTTCACTACACATTGGGGATGACCGGGCAAATGCATATCCCGCGCCAAGAAGGTTTGACCAAACCCTCCGACCCCTAGTTTTTCGATAACGTGATAGCGTCCGCCTAGAGGTTTATTGTCCCAAGCGTCTTGAGAACCTGACACCATCGTTTTTGTCAGCGCCCCTGTTGAATTTTTCTTCATCACTAGACAAGTCCAGAAATTACAGGTCAACCCCAAGATTCAAAGGGTTTTTGACTAATTTTCAGACAAGTCTAATTAGTAATCGCATGGATAACAGCACCCCACTCACTTGTCTTATTATTCATCAGGCAATTGAACATGAGTTCATTTTTATTTTTTCCCAGAGGGGAGCAAATTCACCGACGAGAGTTTGCCGCAGAATCAGCACCCCTTTTTTCTCTGCAATAATAACCTTGACCGATAACTGTTGTTCGATCAGTTTGAGGTTATTTCACTCCTGCTTACCCGACAGGTTTATCGAAACACTGTATGTTAGAGTCTGTTCACCTGACTCCGGGGAGTCCGATGTCCACCATGTTAATTATAGATGGGATACTCACTCTCTAACAAAACAGCGCTTGATATAAGTACAGCAAAGCGTAAATTTAGCAACCCAGCAAACAAGCTGAACCTCTGATGACAAAAGACTTTTGAGTTTTAGGTTTATACAGCTATAGTCGGCTACATCAGGAACAGTAGTTTTGAGGTCAATGGAAACGGTACTCGTGCCAGATCAACCCCAGTTTGTCACCGAACTCTGTTGAGTCGCTTTCCTCGCTTTGTTGCCTGTACCTACCTTACCTAAAATAGGCTTATCCTTCAATGATGCCAATCTCAGTCGTTTCTCTGTCTGGTCTGGGCGTCAACGCTAATGTTGGATTGAATTATATTACCAATTTACTTTTCGCATTTGGGGCATTTTATTTGTGGTAGGGAAAAATCAGCCGCTAATTACCCGTCGCCGCTTTCTGGTTACCTCAGCCTTAACCCGTGGCGGATTGATGAGTGCCAACTTATTATCCAAATCAGGATACGATCAGAGTAATGCACCTGGGATAATCACCTCAGAAAAAATGCGTCCACAGATCCCGTATGGGGTGGCTAGTGGCGACGTGAGTAGTGAGCATGGAGTGATTTGGAGCAAGAGCGATCGCGCCAGCCAGATGATTGTAGACTATGATACCAGCGCATCCTTCCGTAACCCACAACGGGTGATCGGACAGTTCGGTGGGTTTCAACCCAAGGCGGTTGGTAAGACTGGTGCAAGATTTGAGTTAAAAGGAGATTAGCGGTCTTATCAAACTAAGAATACCAATGAACCAAGAGCAATTCCAAGATCATACTTCTACTCACCCATCTGCGCCACTATCAACTAACGCTGGGGATAATTCCCAAAAGCCCTCTAACGATACTCATAACCCAACCTTTTCCCAAGCCAATCCATCCGAAAAACCAACCTATACGGAAAAGACGACTCGCCTGCAAGCCTGGAGTCAGTTGATTAAGTCAGTGACTCCTTATATCTGGGTGGCGGTTATCCTGATTGTGATTATCCCGCTTATCGGCAGTGGTTTTATTGCCAGTTCATTATCAACCGATTCTGGGAGTTCACACAAGCCTACCCGTGAGATTGTCACCATTGATCGGACTGTACCGGATCAGGATAAGATTGATCGCGCGATCGCAACCGCTATCACCCATGCTCATCATACAGCAGAACAGTTCGCAAAAGACCAACTTGATGAGTGGGTTGATCAACTCATGAGTCGCGTTGATGGCAATTTCCTGGATTGGTATTTTGATTATTTTAATCAAAAGAAACTGGAGTTTAGCGCTCCCTTCGTCTGGGTATCTTCAGCCGTCTCTCACTGGATGGACACCACTAAACAGGCTCCCAATCAAGCCGTCGCCGAAAAAATGACCGAGGAATTTCAAACTGAATTCACCAAACGAGTCCTCCGACCTAAAATTGCTCAACTCGAACTGGAACATATCACCAGAGATACAGTGAATTTGTATATCGCTGACTTAGAAAACAACATTTCTAACATTCAAACTCAGTACCAGATTCCTCAAGGAGAATGGGAGCGCTATTTAGATGATATTGCGATAACTATCCAAGATACTGAAGGCAATCTTTCTAACTTATCGTTAAAGGTATTAGTTGGGGGGAGTACGTACTTATTTGCCAAAGCCATGATTCCCGTTGTTACCAAAATTGGCAGTAAAGTTGCTGTATCCTTTGCTGGGAAAGCGTCCGCTAAAATGGCAGCCAAAACTGGAGGGGCTGTGGCTGGTAAATTTGGCGCTCAGTTTCTTGATCCGATTGTTGGCGTGGGAATTATTATCTGGGATGTTTGGGATTATCAGCATACCGTGAAAGTTGAGCGTCCTGTTTTACGGGAAGCGATTCGGGATTATTTACAAGAAGTCAAGGCGTCGTTGCTAGATAATCCAGACAATGGCATTATGGCAGCGATTTATCAGTTAGAGGGAGGGATTTTGAAGTCGGTTTAACTGGGAATAGGGAACAGAGAACAGGGGGAGCTGGGGGAGCAGGAAGAGACGGGAAGGCTACAGCACAAATCCAGAAATCTTCACATCAGCGAAACCACACTGTCATAAGCACGTCACAAAGAGTATCTACATTGATAAATGTAAGCGATAGGTCATCGTGATTCCAGATAGTCAACTGATTCACCAAACAACGCCAGACCCGGTTAATACCTTATCAGCAAATAATTATCACAGAGTCAATTGGGGTGTTAGCCATGGGTAGGTAAGAGAAGATTGATCATGATTCGGGTTTTCTCTACCTGGAAACGAATCAACCGACTCTGACAAACTGTAGCTGACATCATCCAAATCAATCGTATTTCAAGAGTAAAATCATTATGGTATTCGACACGAAAACATCCAAATCTCATGATAGTGACGCTTCCCCTGTAAAAAAAGCCGTTACTTATCTATCCCTAATGTTGCTCGGCGCTGGTGTTACGTTTGGCGCCAACTCTTTCATCTCCGGTAATCCCCAAATTTCAACCAAATCTCTAGTTCCCCAATCCTCTCAGGTTTTAGGAGGAATCATTCCTCCAGCTAACCTGTCCACTCCCCAAAACAGCAACTTTATTACTAACGTTGTAGACACCGTGGGACCTGCGGTAGTGCGGATTAACGCCTCCAAAACTGTGACGTCTCGAGTTCCCGATGCATTTAATAACCCGTTTTTCCGCGAGTTCTTCGGGTCTCAATTTCCGGAACAACCGCAGCAGCGAGTAGAACGGGGAACGGGTTCGGGATTTATTATCAACACTGATGGGATGATTCTCACCAATGCTCACGTTGTTGATGGTGCGGATCAAGTGGATGTGATTCTCAAAGATGGTCGCACATTTGCTGGAAAAGTGCTAGGAAGTGACCCCGTAACCGATGTGGCGGTAATCAAAGTTGAAGCTGATAATCTCCCCATTGTCACCTTAGGGGATTCGGAACAACTCAAACCGGGGGAATGGGCGATCGCGATCGGTAATCCGTTAGGATTAGATAATACCGTCACCACAGGTATTATCAGTGCGACAGGACGTTCCAGTTCGGAAGTTGGAGTTCCCGATAAGCGTGTCCAATTTATCCAAACTGACGCCGCAATTAATCCCGGTAACTCAGGTGGACCTCTGCTGAATGCGTCAGGTGAAGTGATTGGGATGAATACAGCAATTATTCAAGGCGCTCAAGGGTTAGGATTTTCTATTCCGATTAATACAGCGCAACGGATTGCACAACAATTAATCGCCAACGGGAAAGTTGAACATCCATTCTTGGGAATTCAGATGGTCACGTTAACCCCAGAATTGAAAGAAAACATCAATAAAAATCCGAATTCTGGTCTTACCGTTGATGAAAATAAAGGGGTACTAATTGCCAGAGTCATGAGGAATTCCCCTGCGGACAAAGCTGGATTGCGAGCCGGAGATGTGATTCATAAAATTAATGGTGAGTCGATCAAAGATGCCGAAGATGTACAAAATGCGGTGGAAACGACGTTAATAGGTAGCGATTTAAACCTAGAATTACGCCGCGATCGCAAAGATATTGAGGTGACAGTACAACCTGGTGCTTTGCCAACTCAGATGCAGCAGTAAGGTTCATCAAAAATAGTAGAGACGTTGCATGCAACGTCTCTACAGTTCCCGGTCTCAATTCCCTTCAATTACCTGTTGCACCATTTGTTTAGTTAGGGGAGAGGATGTTAAATCCAGAGTCTTGGGGTACGTTTTCAATATGGTTTCCACCGTCGCCTTCCATAAATCAGAGAGGATTTGACGCCAAGCCTGACGCTGTAGGGTATGGGATTCCTGATTGCACCATTGTGCGATCGCCTGGGATAAGTCTTCAACCTGATCCGGTACAGGTGCAACCCACTGCTGTAACTGTGCCAAGTCTTGAGTCGAAAACAAGTCACGCTGATTCGTTAAGAGTTCAATAAAAGCGGCAACTTTTTGTTTCTGAAATAACCGTTCTGTCTGTTGTACAACCTCTAGCGGTAAATCTTGCAACTGGGCAATTTGCGGCAACCTTAAGCCAAATTCTATCATGCGCGGTATCGCGGCTAACTTGGCTTTAATTTCACCTTCTTCTAAGGCTTCTTGATAAACTTTAGTCTGTTTGAGTTCACTTAAGCTGAACATCGCTTCAATCTCCTCGCGGCTTTTGTGTGGTAATTTGTAAACAAGGATTGTCTCAATTAAGTTGATTAGGTTGCGCTGGGTTGCTTCATCATCTATCTGTATTTGAGCTTGTGCGACTAATCGTCTTGCTCGTTCTGGTGCAGTGTCCTTATCCTCAATCACCAGCTTAACCATTTCAATCCCCAGCGAACCGGATGGGGTTTCTCCTAATTCATCAATATAAATGCGTGTGACTCGATTGAGGGCAAGGATTTCACCAAATTGAAACGCTTGTTCTCGTTCAATCCTACGAGTGGGATAGATCACGACAACCTGCCAAGGGTGAGGCGGTTGGTATTGCCTCAAGTAGAGAAAGAGTTCACCAAATAATCGATAGTATAACTCCTCATCGGGTTGAAACTGAACCTCTAGCAGATACAAGGGTTTTTCTGCGTCTTCTGTCGTGGGTAAGAACAAGCCGTCTAACCGGAAGGAGGGTTGTTTGATTTCACGGGAGGTGAATTCATAAATCGCGGCTTCCTCTGGGTCTGAATCGATGAGTTCAAATAAAATACCTGGGAATTCGAGAAACAGGTTATAGAAGATACTGTCGGTTTTCACGCTGAATTGCTGGACATGGATGATCTGAACATTGACCACTATGCCAGGAGCGATCGCGAAAAATTCCTATCACTGTAATCTTGACAAATTGACAGGTTTACCCACTTAGGCTACATTAACTAAACGTAACCCACCATTTTGTCAAACATAGGACGTAATCGCTATTATTATGAATGCAGGGTGGATGAGCGAAACCTAGGAAAAGGGCGGGTTTTGTTGAAAGGTGATCGGTGATATCTTTAATTGAATCCCTAAACCCGTCCCGGAGAGAATTTCTAAACTCAACCCTGGCAATATTTCCTCCCCTGACAATACAACAGGCATCGCCACAACTTCTACATCTGTTCCCTCTCGATAAATCTCCACTTGCCGATCCTGATAATTAATTAACCAACCCAAACACAAACCACTTGCCAAATATTCCTGCATCTTATCCTGAAGTGGCTTTAATCGGTCGGTGCTAGAGCGCAACTCAATCACGAAATCTGGACAAAGCGGCGGAAACTTTTCTCGTTCCGATTGACTCAAACGTTGCCATCGTCCTAATTCCACCCAAGCGACATCTGGAGAACGATCGCCTCCACCAGGTAAACTAAAGACCGTTTGGGAACTAAAGACTACACCAAGCTGAGTCTGCTCATTCCAGACGACGACTCTAGAGATTAAGCTGGCTTCTCGGCTACCACCTTCTCCGCCAATCGGTGTCATGATAATTAACTCTCCCTGGGGCGAACGTTCTAATGGTACATCAGGGTTGGCTACACACAGTTGATAAAACTGCGATCGCGTCAATGTCGTGGTAATTGGCTTTAAGTTTAATATGGTAGTCATAACATAAGGAATAGCAGAACGTTTGGTCTCAAGAGCCATATCTCCCACCATTATAAATGCTCAACATACCGCTTCAACTCCCGCGCCATGCGTTGCATTCCCCGATGCTCATCTTGCCGAATAAAAGGGACAAAAACACGAGTTAACATGCCATAAAAACGGCTTTTATGGACATATTTAGTCCGACCTAGACCAATCTCTTGTAACTCAAATACGTACTCATTGCGAAAACCGGGAATAGACGAAACCCAGCGCAGACAACTTTCGGGTTGTAAGAGTGTTACCAAGGGTTCAAATTCTGTTTCCTCATCCTTTGGTAATCGTCGTAATGATAGAGATACCGCTTGTCCTTTTTCCAAGGGATATTCTGGTTCGCGGTCAAATAGAAACGTGTTCCAATACTTCCACTGCTGTTTGTCCAACAAAACCTGCCACACTTGTGACTTGGGAGCATTAATTTCGATTTCCGTATAGAGACTTGCCATAATAATTCGTCATTTGTCATTTGTCATTCGTTATTCGCAAAAGTTGGTGATAACTCATCCTATCTCCCCCATCTAAGAGACGTAGCATGCTACGTCTGTAACATTGCTCCCGAATAGGTCTACAATTGAAAGCTTGAAACCCGACATCAATCCAGCATGGCAGACCTGACACCGAATTCCAGTTTCAGTTTAACGATTCGTCTCCAACTTCCCAACCGTTCTGGGATGCTAGCCACCGTTACTCAGGCGATCGCACAAGTGGGAGGTAACCTGGGACAGATTAACCTGATTAACCAAACCTACAAAGTTTCAACTCGTGAACTCACCATCGATGCGACGAGTACCGAACACGCCGAACAGATTGTGCAAGCGGTTAAAGCACTTACCCATATCAAGGTGATCGATGTCTACGATCGCACGTTCAATCTGCATCGAGGGGGCAAAATCAGCATCGACAGCAAACTATCCCTGAAAACCCAAGCTGATTTAGCTATGGCGTATACCCCAGGGGTGGGTCGAATTTGCACTGCGATCGCAGATGACCCACAAAAAGTTTACTCCCTCACGATAAAAAGTAATACGGTAGCGATTATTACAGATGGTAGCGCCGTATTAGGGTTAGGCAACTTAGGACCAGAAGCGGCATTACCCGTCATGGAAGGGAAAGCCATGCTGTTTAAAGAATTTGCCGGAATTGACGCCTTTCCCATCTGTCTGGCAAACCAAGACACCGATAGGATTATCGAAACCGTTAAAAACATTGCTCCCGTTTTTGGCGGGATTAACCTAGAAGATATCAGCGCCCCCCGTTGCTTTGAAATTGAAGCCAAACTGCGGCAAGTCTTAGATATTCCCGTTTTCCACGATGATCAGCATGGGACAGCAATTGTCAGCCTCGCGGCGTTAATTAATTCCCTCAAACTGGTCCAGAAATCTCTCGAAGACGTGCGAATCGTAATTAATGGTGCTGGGGCGGCGGGAATTGCGATCGCGCGGCTATTGCGTCAAGCTGGGGCGAAGATGATTTGGATGTGTGATTCTAAAGGCATTCTTTCAACTAAACGCACCGATTTAACCTCCCAAAAGCAGGAATTTGCAGTTGAATCCAGTGGTACTCTAGCCGGTGCGATGGTGGGGGCTGATGTGTTTCTCGGCGTCAGTGTCCCCGGTGTCCTCACCCCAGAAATGGTACATTCGATGGCATCAGATCCCATTGTTATGGCAATGGCGAATCCGATACCAGAAATTCAGCCGGAATTGATATTAGATGATGTCGCCGTTATGGCAACGGGACGCAGTGACTATCCCAATCAAATTAATAATGTTCTGGCTTTCCCCGGTGTTTTTCGCGGCGCCCTCGACTGTCGCGCCTCAGTGATTACTAATACGATGTATCTAGAAGCAGCAAAGGCGATCGCGTCTTTGATGTCTACCACGGATTTAGACCCAGAACATATTATCCCATCGGTTTTTGATGAGCGCGTCGTGACAGCCGTTTCGGCGGCCGTACAACAAGCCGCACGGAATGAAGGGGTAGCAAAGCGGTAATGCGCTAATCTCTGCCCCTCCCTCGCTCCCAGGCTCTGCCTGGGAATGCTCCTGAAGAGGCTCTGCCTCCCGTATAGCGGCAAGGAAACTATTGGATCGCTTATGTTCCTTTTAAATAATTTCCGCTTAATTAAACATCGAGTATTTTTCAATATAACCCATCTCTTATTAGGATTGCTGGTTACTCAACTATCAGGATGTCAGATTCTATCAACCGTTAACAGAGGTTTCCACAATTCTCGACTCAGTGAACACACTGTTCCTGTGCAACTTGTTTTTCCCTTCGAGTTAGAGTCAGCCAATAATTTTTCCCAAGGGTTAGCTGCGGTTAAGTTTGACGGGGTGTGGGGTTATATTAATCAAACCGGAAATTGGGTTATTCAGCCTCAATTTGAATTAGCTGACTCGTTTACTGAAGGGCTAGCCCCGGTAAAACTCGAGGGGAAGTGGGGTTATATCGATAAAACAGGGAATTGGGTGATTCCAGCTAAATTCGATGGTGCTAAATCGTTTTCGGAAGGATTAGCCCCCGTCAAACAAGGCGATGATTGGGGTTATATCGATAAAACGGGAAAAGTGGTTATTCAAGCTCAATTTGACGATGCTGATTCGTTTTCTGAAGGATTGGCAATCGTGGAAAATGATAATCTGTATAGTTATATTGATAATACCGGAAACTGGATCGCTTCCCCTCAATTTCAGGAAGCCAAACCTTTTTCAGAGGGGTTGGCTACGGTAAAACTTAATAACCAGTATGGCTATATTGACAAAACTGGTAACTGGGTGATTCCACCTCGATTTAAAGATGCGAGTTCTTTTTCGGAAGGCTTAGCATCTGTAACCAATCAAGTGATGAAATCGGGCTATATTAATCATCAAGGTGAGCTGGTGATTATGCCTTATTTTGATTGGGCGGGTGATTTTGTCCAAGGTGTCGCCGGAATCTCGGTAGACGATAAAGTTGGCTATATCGATAAGCAGGGAAATACGATAATTGCTCCCCAGTTTGATAATACCTATAATTTTTCTGAAGAATTAATAGCGATAAAAATAGGCGAGAAGTGGGGCTATATTAATAAAATGGGTAATTTAGTAATCAAGCCTCAATTTGATAGTGTATGGTCATTTCATCAGGGGGTAGCTAGAGTGAGAATTGATAACAGGTATGCCTTCATCAGCCATCCTCTAAACCAATAAATATTAGGACAAAATTAGCAAGAGGAGGCGATTGAAATCGCTGCTACACAAACAAAGTCCGCCTGCGCGGACTAGATTATAAAGGGGGTGGCTAACCCGGATTTGGTATTATTCAGCAGGGACTTCTTCTTCCTCGGATTCATTCGGCGTACTTTCTGGTTTTGTTTTCTCACTGGGAGAAGCGTTATCTTCCTCTATTGGTTGCTTTTTGTCTTCGGAAGACGAAGCGTTTTCAGGAGATGGAGATGCAGACGGTTTTTTGTTCTCAGATGTCGGTGTTTTTTCAGGAGTTGATTCTTCTATTTCGGTATCGGAGTTCTCAGGGGTGGGTTTGGCTTGGCTCTCAGACGATTCTTTTTCCTCTACAGGGGATTCTGCTTCAGGCGCTGATTCATCGTTTTCCATATCGGATGGATCAGTTTCTTCAGGTGTATCCTCTTTACTTTGCTCCCATTCTGACAAGGGACGATTGACAGCATATTCAAAGTCCCTTGGGACTAAAAAGACATTAGAACGCTGGGATTTGTCTGAGAAAGAATCAACTTGAGCATAGAGGAAACTGTTATTAAAATCTGGCTTACCTAAAAGAATTTCATGAGTTTCATCATTTTTGAGTCGCACCGTTACCATGGCTTGGGGTTTGTCTAAGCCATATTCCTTCAGGGTTTCCGGGGAGACATTGGGAATCGTGCGATCGCTCTTTCCTTCAACCAGCAAATTCAATAAGAATGAAACCGATGGATCACTAGCGGGTACATCCTTCGGTTCCGTCATTCGCCAGCCCGGTTCAGGTTCACTCACCCGCTCAAATTTTAAGCTGTCTTCATCAATATAAATGCTTACCCGTTGAATCTCATCTTCTTCAAAACCAAACAGTTGCTTTTCGGCTTCCTTCGCGGCTTCCCGTTGGGGAGTTCCCACGATTTCATAAAAATAGACAAACCCTCCCAGTAAAAGGGCGACGATTAATAAAACCCAAGTAGTCTTCTGTAGCTTCATTTGTCATTTGTCATTTGTCATTTGTCATTTGTCATTTGTCATCCGTCATACTCAAGAGAGCCAGAAGCAAATTACGTCATTCGTCATTTTTCATTACTCCTCTGCGTTCCTTTGCGTCACCTCTGCGTCCCTCTGCGTTTAAAAAAATATAATTTCGATGGGAACAAATTTGATATTACTCGGTCGGGGCGGGTTTAGTCACATCTGGGTAAAAAATAGACGATAATCGTAAAACCCGCCCCTACAGACGCACCTTTACCGCCGCAACCACCACAGCGCACCTGCGGTCAAAAAGCCAAAAGCTGGAACAATTAAAAGTGCTAACCACCCCAATATTCCAGATTGAACGGGTGTTAAGTTAATCCGACGGTCTTCTGGTTCTTTAGGACTAATCGAAAGTGCTTGTTCATCTCGCTGGCTTAACCAACTTACGGAATTGACAAAAACATCAGGATTGAGTTGCTGATCAAACCAACTATCTGTGGCAAAGTTTGAATTACCATACACAATTAATCGTGATTCAGCCTTGTCTTGTTCAACCTGAGACTTATCTGTCTGGATTGGTGAAGGTGAGGCTTCTGGAGATTCCTCTGGTGAAGGAGTTGGAGAGGCTTCTGGAGTTTCTGTGGCTTCCGGTTCATCAGTGTCAGGAGACGCTTCTGGAGTCTCTGTGGCTTCGGGTTCATCAGTGTCAGGAGACGCTTCTGGAGTCTCTGTTGCTTCGGGTTCATCGGTGTCAGGAGACGCTTCTGGAGTCTCTGTTACTTCCGGTTCTGATCTCGGTGAAGGGGTAGACGATTCGGCTTGACGACTTAATGCTACACCTAATACTAAAGGACCGGGGCGATCGCCTTCTTGTTCGTTAAACTCCAACGGTTGTTGTTCTGGAGTGTTTTCCGCCCAACTTTGAGGGTTTGTCAGGACTAGAGGGGTTTCCTTAATCCCTTCTACAGGTTGCGTATCCACGGGTTGCGCTAAGGGATAAATCGAAAATCCGCTACCAAAATCTTGGGTAATTGGATGATCTCCATATTGAGTCACCAAAGGTGTAGCAGGACCCAAACCGACTAACCGTCCTTGACCCGACGCATCAATTACAATCTGATTGGTTAACGTCACCCCCCAATCTGAGAGTAAGGACTCTAATCCGGGATTGGTATCGGGGTCTATCATAACCAATAAACTTCCCCCGTCAGCCAGATATGCTTCTAATGCTTGTACTTCCGGTTCAAACAGCGCTCGTTTGGGTCCAGCGATGACGATTAAAGAAGCATCATCAGGAACGGCTGGCTGTTCAGCGAGATTGAGGGGTTCTACGGTAAAGTTTTTCGTCTCTAACGCACTTACGGCTTGAGATAATCCCCCCTCCTCGGAGGTGTCTAAGGGGCGTTCACCATGACCTTGGAGGAAATAGACCTTATCCAACTCCGCGCGATCGCGGGTGATGCGTTCAATTGCATTGGTTAGATTGATTTCCGATAACCGTTCTCCTTGGCTGATGGTTTGGACTAACTCGCGTTGATTCCCATATTCTAAATAAACTTCACCAATATAATTCACATTAAACTTTTGGGCTAATTCAGGTTGTAGCTGGGGGTCAACAAACTCAAATTCCAAGTTTGATCCATAGCGACGGTAGTTTTCTAGAAGTTCTTGATCGGCGGGATTGGCGGGGCTTTCAAATATCCAAACTTTCACCGGTTGATCTAAATTTCTCACCACCTGCTGTGATTGAGGTGAAAGGGTAAACAGTTGATTTTCGGTTAAATCAATCTGTACCGCATAACGCACACCTAAAAAATTAATTAGCCCGATGATTACAAACATAGCCACTGTCGCGATCACCGCATTTGTCCCCACCTGGGTGGAACGGCGTCCCCAAAAGCCGGGGGCTAACTGATCGAGAAGTAGCACCCACAAGCCAATAATCACCAGTCCAGCAATTAGCAGCGCCAACGATACTGCAGACCACTCACCAGCAACCTCTTGGGCGGTAATTCCCATAATTGTCAGGATGGGTCCGAACCAAAATAGATATTTTAAATACGTCCACTTAATCGGCTTAGTTGTCATAGTTTAATCAAATAGATAAGAGATTTTTTTGACAATTTAATTGGGGGGCTGGGCGAAGCATTCGTGGATAAGGGGGCTGGGCGAAGCATTCGTGGATAAGGTTTATCCTCTCAGAACTAATATTTTGGCACGAATGCTTCGCCCCTACATGCCCCTACATGCTCCCTACATGCCCCTACATGCCCCTACATGCCCCCTACACAATTTATGACGAATGACAAATGACGAACGAATTAAGACCGTTGGAAGCGGAATGCTTCAATAGACTGAGCCGTGAGAAATATGCCGAGAAAGATATAGCTGGCAAATAAAATAAGACTACTGGTATCGAGAACACCCCGAACTAGATTGGTATAATTTTTCATTAACGATAAATAACCTAATGCGTCTCCAAAAGCACCACCGATAGTATTGGCAATTAAATCAATCACCCAGAGAAATAAGATCAAAACGAACGTGAGAAAAGCTGCCAAAATTGAACTATCGGTTAAGGATGAAATGAACATTCCCAGAGAAAGTACTGATGCGGCGAGTAAAATTAATCCAGCATGGGCTAATAACGGAACCCAGGGTTGAATGGGTGGATTAGCTGCATTCAAGGCGATGACTTCATACAGGAGTAACGGTAGTACCATAATCGTAAAAAAGGTTAGCACGCCTAATAATTTTCCCACGGCTACCGCCCAATTCGTCACTGGCGAAGTTGCCAGCAGTTCTAACGTTCCCCGCTTCCGTTCCTCCGAATAGAGTCCCATCGATAGAATGGGTAAAACAAATAAAATTAGAGAACCCATGACACTCAAAAACATGTTTAAAAACTCATAAGCCACATCTACAGGTGGTGTGGGCATTCCCAGTTGGTCACGTTGGGCAATTTGCTGAATAATCCCATCGGGACTTAATAGAATCCACACAAAAAAGAACCCCGACAACAGCCAGAAAAACCCAGCCACCACGTAAGCTAAGGGCGAGGCAAAATAGCCCTGCAATTCCTTGCGAAAAATTGCCACGATATTGCCAAATATTATACGCATTAGGTGTCTTCTCCAGATTTGGAAACGTCTGATTCAGTAACTTTTGATTCAGGGGCTTGGGATTCAGTAACTTTTACTTCAGTAACTTTTGCTTCAGGGGTTTGGAATTCAGTAACTTTTACTTCAGGGGATTGGGATTCAGAGGCTTGGGATTCAGGGACTTGGGATTGGGAATCAGAGATATGAGATTCAGTTAAATTGTTCCCTATCTCTATTTCCCGGTTCTCAACCCTCCGTTCCTGGGTAGTCAGTTCTAAAAAGACATCTTCCAGGGTAGCGCGAGTGCGGCGCATTTCACGCAATCCGATCCCAGCGCCCACAGTTACAGCCGCAATATCCCGTCCCGGATCAGTACCGGGTGTCGTCACAATCCGAATTAAGGCGCGATTAGCGGGTAAAGGTTGAGTGGGGACAATTTCCACTAAACAGACTCCGGGTAAAACTTGTAAAAGCTTTTGCAGTTGAGTCGCATCCCCATCCACTTCTAACTCATAGCCAGCCCCTCCAGTCAATTGCGCCATCAAGTTTTCTGGGCTATTGGTGGCGACAATTTTACCTCGGTTGATAATCGCGACGCGACTACAGGTCATACTCACCTCTGGCAGAATATGAGTAGAAAGGATAATCGTATGTTCACCTGCAAGGCTTTTGATCAAGTTGCGGACATCAATAATTTGCCGAGGATCGAGTCCGACGGTGGGTTCATCTAAAATAATCGCCGGCGGATCATGAACGATCGCCTGAGCAATTCCAACTCGTTGACGAAATCCTTTGGAGAGTTTCCGGATCAGGACTTTGCTCTTCTCAACTAGGTTACAGCGTTCGATCGCCATCTTCACCCGCTTCGTGCGATCGCCTGCGGATACGCCCTTGAGACGAGCCACAAAGTACAAAAATCCCTCAACCGTCATTTCGGGGTAGAGGGGAGGCGTTTCCGGTAAATAGCCGATGCGTTGACGCACAGCGAGAGAATTTTCATGGACATCATACCCAGCAATCCGGGCAGTACCACTGGTGGCGGGTAAATACCCTGCTAAAATCCGCATAGTGGTAGTTTTGCCAGCACCATTGGGTCCGAGAAACCCGAGGATTTCCCCCGGTTCTACCTTAAAGCTGACATCCTGAATGGCTGGAGTGACCCCATAGATTTTGCTCAGACGATCCACTTCGATCATAGAGATTACACTTGAAAGAATTGATATTTTTTTAGACTAACGTTTATCAATATAGAGTTGCACTCATCTGCTGTTGTGTCTGCTAACCTTCAGAGTCAGTCTGTTGTAGCTGACAGATAGCCTTAAGAACTTGAAATAACTGCATAGAAGATTCAGAATCCGTTAAACTCAGAAATGGCAGCAACTGATATATCGGCGGATTACCCCTCTGGATATAGACAAACCGATACAGTTCTCCGTTCGTGACTAAACCCCAGACTGACTCTTGATACTCTAAGCTTTTATAAGCATAAGTCAGCAATTGGGGTAAGCCTGTTGATGGGGAAACGGCGCTATTTTTCGATTCTATAACTAAGACCCAAAATGGTACATTATCTCTGGGCTGTCGGGCTTTATTTATTGCCAGGATATCAAATCGCCCGGTAATTGTCGTGTCTTCAGCCGTAATAGTAATCCGAGAAATCCCCTCTTCAACAGCGATTTGTAAAGGATAGCGATAGAACCCTGCTAATCGTAATAGAGGACTAACCGCAACTAATTTAACTTGACCTTCTGAAGCGGCGGCTGAGGTGAGATGATTATCAAATTCAGAGCGAGTTTGCTCTACTTGCTGCTGTTCAAACTCGGTGATCGGTTCGAGGGATAATAAGGATTCAAATGAGGTATTGTACTGTTTGTAAAAATGAAAAAGCTGGTGAACTTCATCTAAGGTTAAGTTTTTCGCATTTAGCGTTGTCATCGGTTTAGGTAGCTCCGAAATAAGTTGGGTTGATTACCTATTGGTATTTTACAAGAGGACGCGATCGCGCCCTCTTATTGTCAACACCTAGCTATCGCCTACAGCCGTTGAGGTATCCTGGGGAGGCAGATAATAACTGGCAATAATCGCCACCATCAACCACCATAATGTACTTACTTGGGGACGATACCAAACCGTGTCTACTAACCCATGAGACAGCATACCCGCCATGGTTGCGATCGCGGCGATTAACCAAAAGCCTTGAGGATTCCCCAGGGTGCGGAGTCGGTTGATGTGTTGTATCCCGCGATTCACCGTAACCACTAGCAGCCAGAGAAAGCAAGATAAGCCAATTAAACCCGTTTCAACTGCCACTTCCAAAAAGATAGAATAGGCACTCAACGCGGTATATTTAGGACGTTGGAACAGGGGATAGATCTTATTAAATGCATCATTTCCCGGACCAATACCAATAATTGGGCGATCGCGAATCATATCAATCACCGCCGCCCATACATTCATCCGGAAGTTATTACTACTATCTTCCCGCCCTGCAAAAATACTCGCCACCCGAACTCGCACCGGTTCAACAAATAGCACCGCCAGAATAATTACCGCCGCACAACTGCCCAACATCGCAGGCATTGCCCAAGGACGCCATTGTTCCGGTAACTGGATACTATACCAATACACGACAAGGACGGAAAACACAAACAGACAAGCAACAAAACCAATCCAGCCGCCGCGACTAAAGGTGAGAACCAGACAAGCCGAATTCACCACAAACATGGTTAGAGCCAAGGCTTTTGGTAGCCATCTCGTCCAAGCAAACACCGCCGCTAAACTCAACGCCACAGCCGGAATCAGATAACCCGCTAATAGATTCGGATTCCCCAAATAGCTATAAACCCGCGTCAAACCCGCAGAATCCGAAGTGGGATCAGTCCAAGTTGCCAACGCTTCTGCGCCAAAAAACCACTGTCGCATCCCGTAAACGCTGACAATTAACGAGATATGCAGGAAAACCCCGATTACCCAAGAACGCAGACGGTTTGACCGCAGTACCCGTGCCATTAGCGCAAAGAGTAATAAGTATAGCGTCAGTTTCACCAAACCCTGACGGGCGGCAACTTTCACCGGGGACATCGCTGTAGCAACGGTGGCAATAGACCAATACAGTAACACCAACAGATGAATCGGTGTCACCAGGGGGCGTTCTCTCTCATCCGAGAGTGTCAGCAGTAGCCAAAATCCTGCACAAGCAATTAACAACACGCCAATGAGTGCAGTAGAGACAAAGGGCGCAACTGCAAAAACAATCGCCACTAACAAGGCGCCCAAGGGTTGAGCCCACTGAAGCAGCCAACTCCCCCGCCGCCAAGCTTGCAGCAATCCCACGACGCGATATAAATAGCTAGCGCCGCGCCACTGATAGAAACGTAAGTTTGATAGAGTAACCTGTTGCCACACTGAATTCATAGATTGGTGATTAGTTGATTGTTTCCGATTTAGCACGCGATCGCACCTCCGAGGGATGCGTGGTTAAAACCCTGAGCGATACATTACTCAATCAGCTTACTCCACCGGAAGTTAATCGGCTTCAGGATAAGTTTTGGCAAGAGGCGGTGAAGCCCTCGAATGGTGCAAGATCTCAGGATATACCGCATCTGTAGGGGCGCGTGCCAAAACTAATCTCTAGTCTCTGGGATTCGACGGTATCAATCGCTGAGATTGAGTGTTGGTTTAGCATCCTGATGAAACGCTTGCTTAAGCGCTCCAGTTTCACGTCCACTCAAGATTTAAGCGATCGCATTTTGGCATTTATCGAATACTTCAACCGAAGCTTAGCTGAGCCATTTGAGTGGAAGTACAAGGGCTACCCAGATGCACTCTAGGATTATTCGACTTTCTTGTCGCAGCGAGGGTGAGGGCTGGGTTACCAAAATTCGACCAAAAATCTCGCGATCGCACAATTTCCTCATAGCACAGCCATAGCACAAGTGTCTTTAAAATTGCTGTGAGCTAAAACCCTTACGGGATAAGTCTTTAGCCTACGTGTAGTACATCCGCACTGGGAGGACTTCAGTCTAAAGTCCACTCAAGTGCGATCGCGAGTAGGATTATTTAGCCGTTGCGCGAGCGCGTCTCATTTTC